>JBEQBL010000051.1:0-10020 GCA_041639835.1 Salinarchaeum sp. | reverse complement strand
GAGGACCTAACCGAAGGCACCGAACTCGAATTCGATATCGAACAGGCCCCAAAGGGTCCGCGAGCGGCAAACGTCGTTCGTCTGTAATCGCGGTTTCTGACACCGTCGATTGACGGTATCGCTTTTCTGCACTATACTATATCCGGGTAGCTCCGGCGCTTGGGACACATAGACAGTGAGCGCTGTGGAACGTGGATCACGTGATCGAAAACTCCTGTAAGAGTTAATTGTGATGGCCCCAAAGAACAGATGACAGTGAGTCACGCCCGACGGCCAATGATTACCGGCCCGGTTGGTGCGGTTTTTGTCTCAGGCGTTGCCAGCATGGGGCTTGAGATTCTTGCCGGGCGCATGATTGCCCCGGAGTTTGGAAGTAGTATCTATACCTGGGGCAGTATCATCGGAGTGTTTCTTGCAGCGCTAAGTGCGGGATATTACTTGGGCGGCAAGCGAGCCACGGAACGAGCAACACCGCAACGGCTGGTTGGCCTGTTGATTGGAACAGCCGGGTATGTAGCTGTCGTGATTTTCGCCGGGGATATGTTACTACGCTCGGCCACAATTATCCCACTACCAACCCGGTTTGCATCACTGCCAGCGGTGATATTGCTCTTTGGACCACCGACATACCTGCTTGGCTTTATTAGCCCGTATGCCGCGGAGTTGTCAACAAAGGAAAGCATCGGTGAGGCCTCCGGACACATATACGCGGTGGGGACCGTTGGCAGTATTATTGGGGCCTTTGGAACAACATTTGTTCTCATTCCAAGTTTTAGCGTCAATATCATCGCACTGCTGTTTGGGATCTTACTAATCGGGACGGCAATCTGGCTGTTAGCACCGACATTTCCGCGTCGCCAGACGGTGACAACCGTGATCGTGGCACTTGTATTAATCGGGGCTGTGGTGAGTCCATCACTGGGAGTAACCGCTGAAGGGCAGGTCGTCCATCAAGAACAGACACCGTATCAGGAACTTGAGGTTGTTGATCGTGGTGAGATACGAACCCTCTATTTAGGTGGACAGCGCCACAGCGCGATGGATCGCCAGGCACCAACGCGGCATGTCTTTGAGTATACGCGATATTTTCACCTGCCGTATCTCATGGCTGAGGATCCAGAGACAATCGACCGTGTCCTGTTTGTCGGTGGGGGTGGTTTCACCGGGCCACGGCGATTTGCCGAGGAATATAACGCGACGATTGATGTTGTTGAGATTGATCCCCAGGTCATTCAAACCGCCAAGCAGTATTTCGAACTTGCAGAATCCGAACAGCTGAATGTCTATAATGAGGATGGGCGTCGGTTTCTGGCTGACACCGAGCAGCAATATGATCTAATCGTGTTAGATGCCTACCGGAAGGACAAGGTCCCCTTCCAATTAACAACAGTGGAGTTTATGCAATTGATCAACGACCGCCTGACGGCTGATGGGATGGTCTTTGCCAATCTTATCTCAGCCCCATCGGGCCCGGCATCGGAGTTCTACCGCGCCGAGTACAAGACACTAAAGCAGGTGTTCCCACACGTCTACACCTTCCCGACAAATGATGCTCCAGTTGTGCAGAATGTCGAGGTTGTTGCAACAAAGTCGGAGTCTCAAATTACCCAGTCGACGCTTGCAACGCGGAATCAACACCGAGACATTGGGATTGATCTGACAGTGGCGGTCCGGCAGTACCGGGAGACACCGCCAACAACCACCGATGTACCCGTGTTACGCGATGACCGAGCTCCGGTTGATCGGTTGCTTGATCCCATGGTTGGTCAGCAGTATATAATCGATGAGGCAGGCAACGTCTCCACTGCAGATCCAGAACTTCGCGAACGAGACTGACAGCCGGCATCAAATCACTCCCGTCCTGGGGTTTGCCTATTGCCTGCGCTGAGCCCGTAGACTCTTCTTGATGGCTACCAGGATAGGCATATGGTATCGCTGACGGCCGCAATAAATCAAGCAGTAGAACAGTTTCTCGATGGATTGCTTGTTGCAATCCCGCGCGTTGTCTCTGGAGGAATCTTTCTATTTTTGGCGTATCTGCTGGTTCGCGGGCTTCGTGGGGTCGCACGACGCTCACTTGACCAGCTGTATCCAGCCGAACAGGAATTGATTGTTGACCTGTCGATGACGCTACTGAGTATCGTACTATGGTTTGCAGTCGGGTTGACATTTTTACGGATTGTTGGGATGGGAGAGATTGCTGCCAGTCTGGGGACAGCAAGCGGATTTATTGCGCTTGGGGTGTCATACGCACTCTCGGAGATGATCGAGGATACCGTTGCTGGGGTATACTTGCTCCGAGATCCGGATTTTAATGTTGGAGATCGAATTACAAGTGGCGTCGCGGATGGGACTGTAGCGGCGATTGGGTTACGAAAAAGTCGGATTGAAACCGACAGCGGGGATCGCGTGATCGTTGCTAACCGACAGGTCGAACAGAAGTGGACCCTTGTTGATCAGGAGCACGAGGCAACTGTCAACTGACAGGCTCACGAGTCGTATGGATACCGGTTGTGAGCACCACAGTCACAGGTCCAGACGATAGTGCCGGCCTGTACCCGAACACGGGCAGTCTGTCCGGGGATCAGATACAGATCACAGGCATCGCAGGTGTGTCGTTTAAACTGCGCCGACAGCGCAATCCGATTTCGTTCGGCAATGCGTTGGGCGAGCCGAACATACTCCCGCGCCAGCGGGTAATCATCATGTGTGATTGCTGTCTTCGCGAGTGTCTCAAGTCGGTCAATCCGTTCGGCGGCAAGCTGTCCCATCAACTCAAAGCGGTCAAAATGTACTGCTCGGTTCCGATTCAGTCTTCAAGCGCGTCAGCAATACGCTGAAGCTGTCGGGTAGCATCACGGACCTCATCACGGAGCTGGCGGACCTCCCGGACAAGTTCTTCACTCCCGACATCATCGCCACCGGGACCGCCAGCGCCTGGCCCGGCACCAGGGCCGCCACCCATCATGCCGCCCATCATTTGAGCAAACGGATTGCCGCCCATACCGCCGGCACCTGGGCCACCGCCGCCCATCATCTCTTCCATCCGTTCCTCTCGGTCCTCTTCGCCGCCTTCGGATCGTTGCTGGCGAATCTCCTCAACGCGCTCGCGGAAGGATTTCTCTCCGGACTCCGATTCAGCATCAGCGTCGGGACTTGATGACTCGTTAGCTGGTTCCTCTGAAGAATCGTCAGACATGCTCTGCGATTCTGGGGCTGGCCAAAAAAGCGTTTTCGTCGGCGTATCGTTCAGGCGGCGGGCTTATTCGGACTGGGAACACAAAAACAAACATGGACCTTGCGGAGGAGTTGGCAGCAGCACGCCTGCTTGATATTACGGCCCTTGCTGATGAGATCGAGTCGATTGGATTTACCTGTCAACAGTGTGGGGCCTGCTGTACGGCCGAGGGCGAACAGTCCCACACAGCGACAATCTTTCCGCGAGAAATTCGGGCGATTGAGGGGTCATGGACAGCCACTGCCCGCCCAATGCCGTATGGCTTCGATAACAACGGCCCACAGGAGACCTTTGAGTGGGCGCTTCAAGTCGATGACTGTGGGGACTGTGTCTTTCATGACAAAACGGACGGCTGTCAGATCTATGAGCGTCGGCCATTGATTTGTCGAAGCTATCCATTTCAGGTCGATCCGGTCAATGGACACGTCGAAACTGGAGCGTGTCCCGGGGTGGGAAAGGAAATGTCACGTGAGGAGGCACGCCAACTTGCGGTAACACTCAAACGCCGGGCGATTCGTGAACGTGAAGAGGCCCTTGCTGTACAGGCTAACTACGAACCCACTGAGATAGCAACACCAGTTGTCCATGACTCTGAAGGGGCAAAACGGCCCGATGGAACACCGATACAGGCATCACCCGCCGGGACACCGGCGGCCAAAGGACAACACGAGAGTGACTCGTCCCGATAACCACAAGCCGGTTGCAAGATGAGAACGGAGCATGACATCTGACACCGAGGACCAGCCGATTGAAGCGAAACTGGGTGCCCAACTCCGGAATCGAGAAGAGACAGTAGCAGTCGCCGAATCCTGTACCGGCGGGTTAATTGGCTCACGAATTACCGATATCCCAGGAGCAAGCGCGTACTTTGAGCTGGGGCTGATCACCTACGCGTATGGCTCAAAGTTACAAGCACTGACAGTTCCACGAGAGACGCTTGATGAGCATGGGGCCGTGAGTGAGCCAACTGCAGCGGCGATGGCACGTGGCATTCGTGATCGAGCAGGCGCTCAGTGGGGCATTGCAACAACCGGCGTTGCCGGACCAACCGGAGGTACCGAAGAAACCCCGGTAGGCACGGTCTATATCGGGATTGCACACGCCGCGCCGTGGGACAGCGGAGACTCATGGGTAACCGTTGAACATCACGTGTTTGATGGCTCACGGACGGAGATCAAACAACAGATTGCCACGCGAGCACTGACAGCGCTTGCCGAACGGGTCTGACACCACCCGACGATGGGTGAAAGCTCTGCGACAGGCGGTACTTCTATACGGGAAGGTGTTGGAATCTCGTGTGGAGGGCAGCTATCGTGGAACTCTCAGATTCACTCCTTTGTCTTTTCAGCGCAACGGTCGAAGAGGACGACGGCCGCTATACGATTGAGGTCCCAAAACGGGAGCTCGACGCCGGAACCGTCGCTGTTGATGACGTCTATCGGGTGGCGCTAATTGCCGAGCAGGCGGATTCCACGGAATCCGAGAACCGTGTGACACGGCCGCCAGGGGCCCCGCAGCCACCGGTTGAGCTCGGCGAGACACGGTATGTCGAGATTAAGGATCTTGGAAAACAGGGAGACGGCATTGCTCGGGTTGAGCGTGGCTATGTGATTATTGTTCCCGAAACCGATGTCGGTGACCGGGTCAAAGTTGAGATTACCGAAGTGAAGTCAAACTTTGCCGTTGGAGAGGTTATTGACGCCTGATATGTACACTAACCAAGTATAATCGTGCCGTGGTCGACGTATTCGCCGATCGCTATCATCCGGTGGGTGACAGGTCACTCAGGAGTGGGCTGTCGGGCGATCCCGAATGCGCAGGAAGGAAGTAATATCAGTACCGGCGACCAGGTCAACTGGCAAAGCATCAAGTGAGTCATATGGGCGATTGACGATTATATCACCAGCACGTGCCTGCCCAATACTTGGGAGGGCTGTCAACTCCGACATTGAGGCCGTATTGGGATCTAGGGGGTACGGGACGCCTGTGATTGACCGATAGCCATGATCGACAACAGCGATATCAAGTGTTGTGCCAAGTTCACGTTCGCCTGGGAGCCCAACGAGTAATGCATAGGTGCCTGGCTGACGGCCAAACGTTCGTCCGTTTTCATGATATTCAAGATGGACGCCTGGAAGAACCGTGCCGACAGGCGCCACCCGCTCAAGCATTGGCTGATCAAAGGTTTCCCGGATGGTGCGTTTGTATTCGGCAAACTGTTCTTGATGCTGATCAGCAATGTCAGTCCCGGTATCAGCCATCTCGGTGCCGGGAAATGCCATGACCTGTCGGATATTGACACGGCGGATCATGAGACCAGCATCGAGGATTCGCTGGAGAAACTGACGATTGTGATCAAAGGTCTCTGGGCGCTCGCCCTCAAGCCCGTGAACAAAATTGAGCCCTGGAAGGAGTTTTGGAAGTCGGTCATCGGCCGGACGCCACCCTCCGACTTCGTTGACGATCTGAATCGCCTCAAAACATTCCTCCGCGGAGACAACAAGATTATTCTGGTCTTGAACCACCGGATCGGCGGATTCTAAGCCAAAAGCGGCGGTGTCGCCAGGGGTGTTGTATGTCGCAATCGTCTGTAGAGCCTGGCGGGCTCGGGTTGGGTACTCAACAATCGTGGTGGGATTGATATTGTCAAGATGAAGTGTCTCAAGCTCCGGCGCAACGTCCCGAATACCAGCGTAGAGTTGTTTGACAGCGGTGGGGTTAGGCGCCTCACCATCGCCGCCGTAGGCAAGTAAATCAGCCTGTCGTCCAAGTCGAAAGTGTTTGGCCCCATGGTCAGCCAAAGCCGCCACCTCATCGATGACAGCCGCCGGAGCGCGAAACGTTGGATCGCCATAGAGCGGTTCAGTACAGAACGAACAGCGATATGCACAGCCACGGCCAGTTTCAAGTTCACAGACTAAATACTCGGGATAATCCGGGTGCGATTCAATGACAAAGGCCCCGTCACGGGCCCATCGGCGAAGTTCCTCATTGGTTCGATACCGATCGTTAAACCCCTCAAGCCCGGATTGAACGAGGTCATAAGCAGCGGCTTCGACATCGGCCATAGCGAGAAACTCAAAGTCTAAGTCGCTTCGGTCAGCCTCAATCCGTCCAGCATTTTCATCGCCAACGCCAAAGCGAGTCGGCCCACCAAGCAAGGTGGTACCCTCAGCGGTCCACGCCAACTCTCGGACTTCCTCGGGATCAGCAGGCGTGCCCCCAACGTACGCGCCAGGGACGGTCATCCCGCCGACATAGATCAGTAAGTCCGCTTGTGCGACTGTCTGCCACTCCTGACGGTCAGCCCGAAGTTGATCGATCGTGCGATAAGTGATCTGATCGGGCGTGAGCCCGGCATCAACCAATGCTCCAGCAACATACCGAGGGTACGTCGAGATATACGGCGGCACCCCAAAGTGAGCGGGTTCATCGACGTACCCATCAACGATCGTAACGGTAAGTGTGTCAGGAGCGGGCATCACAACCGAGACAGTAGGCGTCCAGCGGTTTAATCCATCCGCACTGCGAGTCAGGGATTGACCAAGACACTTTCAAGCTCAACGACACGCCCCTGATCACGGCGTGGATCCCCGACAAGGTGCCCCAAGCAGACGGCCACCTCATCGGGAGTGTAGCAAGCGATCAAGGGTTGGTCGGTATCGTCAGTCTCGATCATCTCCGCGATCGCATCGTCATAGCCAATCACCCCGGGGGCATATATTGGCGCCCCGGTGGCAACCTCCTCAGCGGCCGAAGGGGCAATAGTAAGCGAGGGAAGATGAGTAATCGCCCGCTCGGCTGGGTGAAGCGTCGTCGCGATATCAACCGGCGGATCGGCAACCCCTTGCTCGTGGTAAGCAAGTGCATCCGTGAGATCATGTAGTGACACCAGGGTGCGATCATCGAAGGGACCAGCCGCGGTTCGGCGAAGATCGCCCATATGAGCGCCAGTGCCGAGTGCAAGCCCAATATCGTGACAGAGCTTTCGAATATAGGTCCCACTTTCACAGCGAATCCGCAGGAGGACCTTGCGCCCGTGCTGTTCAAGCAACTCGCAGGCATAGATTTCCCGAACACGAAGTTGCCGGGCAACAGCACTTTTTCGGGGGGGTTTCTGATACAACGGCCCAGTGAAATCACGCAATGTCGCCGCAAGATCAACCGTCGCCGGGATCTCATCATGCAACTCTAACACGGCAACATATTCCTTGTCGATGGTTCGAAACGCCTCAGCAAGGCGAGTAGCATCGCCAAGCAAAATTGGCAGACACCCGGTGACTTTTGGATCAAGTGTGCCAGCATGTCCGGCACGCTCGACATCAACACGATCACGAACCCACGCAGCAACCTCATGTGCTGAGGGGCCAGGGGGTTTATCCAGGTTGATTACGCCAAAGTTTCGATGGTCATCAACCGATCGGTGAGCAGGTGGACTGCGCATTGGGATAGATTAGAGGTCGACCTCAACGGGAACATGTCCCTCGTCGGTGCTAGGGTCATAACGCGTGATTGCGTCACCGATCAGTGCCGGCACATCAGTTGGACTCCATCGAGCCGTGTTGACGGAGAGATCATAAATCGAGAGGTCCGTGATATCGATCTCATAGTAGTTCTGGTAGCGCTCTTGTTCACTTTGTTCCCGGATGCGCGTTTCTTCTCGTGCCTGGGCTGTTGGCTTGTTTTCGCGGTCAGCAATCCGACGGGCACGGACATCCAGTGGCGCGTGGAGCCAGATGCGTAGGGTAGCGGACTCCTCCGCAAGCCACCCGGAAAGTCGAGACTCAAGCACAATGTCATCGCGGTTAACAGCCGTCTGTTGCAATCGAGCATCAAGATCGCGATCAATGGACGGATCCTCCTCCGCACGGCGATTAAGCTCAGCCAGTGAGAGTCCACGCTCCTCGGCCAGCGAACGGAAGATATCGCCACCACTCACGTGTTCGAGATCGAACCGCTCGGCGAGAATGGCGGCCGTCGTGCTCTTCCCGCTGCCCGGTGGTCCGGACACGGTCAACAACATATCTTGACTGGGGCGGCAAAACTCAAAGACGTTTTGAACTACCGGTTGCATGGAGTGGCATTCTCCCCGTACCGAAAGGTTGTGCTGTGAGAGTGAATGTTCCAGACATAGCTGGCCGTCGAGATCAAGGGAGACACGAATCGACAAATATTATATGAGCGGCTGACTGACTGTTGGATGTGAACTTTCCCGCTTCGGTCCCGGTGGTATCTTCGCCGGCGATAGTACGCCAGAGTGGATTCGCAGGCGGGAAGGCTGTTTCTGTCGTAAAACCTGGGAAATATCACCAGTAATGACACTCGCGGCGGGCGTGGCATTCCCGTCGTGGGGGGCTTAAGGACAAGCGCAACCGGAGTAACAACAGCACCACCACCTACAAAACGATGACAAATATGGCATTTCGCGGGGTCTTTCCCGCAATGACGACTCCCTTCCGGGAGGATGGACGTATCGACTTTGATCAACTACAGGCTGACGCCCGACGGCTCGAACGAGCCGGGGTTGATGGGCTGGTCCCGATGGGCTCAACCGGGGAAAGTGCCACTGTATCACATGAAGAACATGTCGACGTTGTTGAGACCGTCGTAGAAGCCGTCGACGACGTGCCGGTTATTGCTGGCGCAGGATCAAACAACACGCGAGAGGCACTGGAACTGTCTCGTCGGTCGGCCGCCGTGGGGGCTGATGCACTGTTGTTGATCTCACCGTATTACAACAAGCCCGAACAGCGCGGGTTAATCGAGCATTACCGGACAATCGCTGAAAAGGTTGATCTACCACAGATTGTGTATAACGTGCCGGGACGAACAGGACAGAACATCGAGCCAGATACGGCCGCCAAGCTAGCACAGGTTGAGAATATCAGAGCATACAAGGCCGCAAGTGGCGATATGGGGCAGATCAGTGAGGTCATTGAGCGCACACGCACGGAAGACTTTGCCGTGCTCTCCGGCGATGATGGTATGACACTACCGATTATCGCCGCTGGGGGGGCCGGAACAATCAGTGTGGCAGCGAATATTGAACCGGAACTGACAACGGCCATGGTGCATGCAGCACTGGCTGGCGACTTTGGTCGGGCACAGGAGATGCATCATGCACTTGGCCCACTGTTCCGAGCACTCTTTGCCGAGACAAATCCAATTCCGGTGAAGGAAGCTATGGCCATTCGAGACTATGGACCAGCACGGCTTCGATCGCCACTGACCCGACACACCGAAGAGCACCGAGCGCAGCTTGAGACGGTACTTGCAGAGCTTGAAACAGCGCGTGAGGAGCTGCTTGCTCCGGAACCGACACCCAGCACATGAGTCCACAGCAGGCATCCTCACCGGTTACCGTCGCGATTCCCGGCGCCACTGGTCGGATGGGACAGGAGTTGCTTACCGCAGTCAACAACCGGCCGAGTATGACCGTTTCGGTGGCGACCAGTCGGACACCAGAGGCCGGACCCATCGCAGGAACAACAATCAAACCGGCAACACAGTTTGCGTCGCTGTTGGCCGAACAGCCGGTTGATGTCCTGATCGATTTTACCGTCCCGGAGGCGACACACGAGCATATCCAGGCGGCCGTCAAGACAAATACCGCTGCCGTGATCGGTACCACCGGATTTGATGACATAACGGACCTCCAGACGGCTGCCGAAACAATTCCCGTACTCAAGGCCGCGAACTTCGCACGCGGGATTCAGGCACTGCTACAGGTGTTGCGGACAGCAGCTGAGGCGTTGCCGGAGTATGACGTTGAGGTCATCGAG
>JBEQBL010000050.1:0-10100 GCA_041639835.1 Salinarchaeum sp. | reverse complement strand
CCTCTCCAATAGAATAAATGGTAGGATTACAACCAGCCTATGTCACGTGGTTTGTGGCATATCATGTCGGCTTCATCCACCCCCCTGAAGGGGTGGGCTTTCGCCTTGCTACCGCTGTAAATAGGGCTCGCCGATAGCTTCAATCTCAACGGCAGCAAGTTTGTCCTGAAGCGCCTCAATGCGACGCGTGACTCGCCAGGCCGGGGCATACCACGAGAAGGAATCAACAGCAACGGTTGTCGGCGACTCGGTGACAAGGTCAACGTCTGGATCGGTTGGCACCGGGGCAGTCTCGGCGTCGTATGTTGGGGGTAAATAAAACGCCATCTGAACGCCCCCGTCGGCCGTATCCGGGGCAGAACGAACCGGGGCAGTCATTGCAAGGGGTGCCGGGCGGGTCTCCACCGGCGTGGTCATTGTAATCTCGGCATCGCCGGTATTAGCCCCTGACAGATAGTCGTATAACCGCTGGAATGCGATGCGCTGGCTCGAGGCGGTGGTCTCAACACGTACTGTCCCTGGGTACCGTCGGATAGCAATATCACCGACAGTCACCACCTGCTCATATGGAATCTCTGACGTTGAGCGTGTGGCATAGACCCCCCAGCCAATCCACCCGATAAGGGTGGCAACGGCACCACCAATTAGGGCTTTGATAATTGTTCGCATGGTGAACATAGATGGGGACGACATATGAGTGATAGCCATTACTCCGACACAACTGAAAGTGAGAAAAACCAGCGGAAGAACGGACGAGTTGTCGGGACAGCATATCAAATATGAGCAATATGATGTATATTATCTGGGCTGGAACATGTACGTTGGCGTTTCAGCCGCAGTTGGTGTGAACTGCTCCGGGGTCAAGCCCCGAGGCACTCGGCCTGTCCAGCCTGTAGATTTATGCCACCAACTGCTATGGGAAAATGGAAAACACGGGGGCGGGTGATCGAATCCGGGGACAACTGACTTGACCGCCATGGCTAGAATATATGCGTATTGATCCCATGGTATAGATGATGTCCTCATCACTTGCTGATCAAGAATGCAAAGCCTGTACCGAAGCCGAAGAGCCACTGACCGAAGCGGAGTATCAGGAGTATCTTGATGACCTTGATATAGAGACGTGGACCGTCATTGATGATCACCATCTTGAAGGAACGTACGACTTCGAGGATTTCCGAGATGCACTTGAGTTTACCTATGAGGTCGGGGAACTCGTTGAGGAGGAATGGCACCATCCGGATATTCAACTCCGATGGGGCGAAGTCGTGATTGAGATGTGGACGCACAAAATCGACGGATTACACCAGACGGATTTTGTCATGGCGGCCCGGATGGACCGGATCTACGAGAATTACGAACCGGTGTGAATCGCCTCGGGGTCAGCCCCCGGAGCAGTCGCCTTGATCGGCCGTAAACAGACACCATCCTGTAACAGCCACGACAGGCCTCTTGAGACGTACCAACATCAACAAGACGATTGGCGAACACACTGAATACACGACCAAACGGCCGCTTCTGTCGATCACACCGTCAAAAAGCGCCATATCGAACCAGTCCAATATGCCGACCAGCGAGCCGAGGTGGAGGTGCGTTCAACCGAGGAATTATTCCTAGTAATGAAAAAGTATAATAACTAAACATTCATATGACACATCCGCGTCACTCACGGTTGAGGTAATGAGGGTGAGAACCTCGGTGTGATTGACGCCAATATGGGGGGCTGCGATACGATACCGCCTTTGGTGTCTTGGGGGAAAAGACGGCGCTTTGAAGGCGGCCACCGGCAGCCGACGTGGCTGCCTTTCGCGTTGCTCTGTCGAGGCGACATTTAATATGTGCCACTGTATACGTCTAGTTAATGCCTCAGCGGATCCTCGTCCCATTCGATCTCGTGGATCCGACCCCCGTCTCACCAGCCTTAGCTGAGAATCTCACCACAATGGAGGTGGTTGCACTGGGACATTATCCGGTGCCAGAGCAGGCCTCCAATGAATCAGCAAGTGAGCAGTTCGCGGACGAGGCACGGCGAAAACTCGATTTGCTTGCCCGTCCGTTTGTCCGTGAAGGTGGGACCGTACATCCGTATGTTGTCTTTGGAAAGGATCAGTCAGAGGCCGTTGCACGGGTGATGGAGGATGAAGAGTGCATTGCCAAGCTTGAGCCGGCGGCCAATGCAACGGTTGACCGCATTCTCATTCCGATTCCCGGGGTGCGAACCTTCTCTCGTCTCTCTGAGTTTGTGAGTCTATTGGCCGGTGACTGGCCACAGGAACTGACCCTCTTTCATGTCGTTGAAGACGAGGAATCACGTCACGAAGGCGATCGGATTGTCAGCGAAACCAAAACACAACTGCTTGACGCTGGGGTTTCCGCAGAGCGGGTACATACACGGGTGACCGAGGGTGGCTCACATGATGATGAACTGCTGCGTGTGGCCCCGGAGTATGATGCGGTGATCATGTATGAGGCCCAGCGCCGACTTGGAGACCCGGTGTTTGGAACCCTGTCACGGCGGGTGCGAAACAAGACCGGAAATCCCGTGATTGTCGTCCCACGGGATTACTGACTACATGGACCGACTGACGACCGCCTTGATCGATACGAGTCCAGAGAGCATGTACCAATTGCCAGGCTATGCCAAGTCATCGGCCATGAATCGGTGCACACGTTCGCCAACGACGGCCACAACTGTATCCATCGCAACGACCGGTTGCTCATCCTGATACAGCAACGCGTATTGTTCGCGGGCAAGATCACTGACAAGACGATTACGAACCGTGTCGACAGTTGGTGCCATCCCGGCGGCTGTAAGTTGGGAGACAGTCCTGTTAATGCGGGCAGGAGTGGCAAACGCCTGAGCGTGGTCAGTCGCCGTCGTAGCTGCTGTGTGGGGTACGGCGGGATCACTATGCCATGCCTGACGCCGGATGTCGGATTTGTCACGAAGCAACACGCCAGCCGCCGGAACGTCGCCCCAGGTGGACCCCGGAAATCCAGCCGCTGTCTGATACTGTGTGTAATCGATACGGTCGGCAGGCTGTTCTTTCACAATTGCTGGAAGTGATGGCAACCCAATACGATCAAACACCGTCATGGCGGCATCAGGTGGTAGATACCGACGGCGAGTAGCATCCCAGATGGCAACACCCAGAAATGGCGGGAGGGTAGACCAGTCATATTCGACACCCGCGTACCACGGGACACGCCCGAACACGGTGATCGCTGTTGGATCATCGGTAGCCGCCTGTAGTGGCTGGCGATCAATCTGCGCACGAACATATTGAATCCCCCGTCGATATGGCCAGGGAAACGTCTCGGCAGTGGGGGCCGTTCGTTGACGGGTGCCAAACTGGAGGGCCCCGGCTGAATCAAGCTGTAGTCGAAGGCGGCCACCGGTCGGGAGTTCCTGGATCCACAGGTGGCCTGAAAATGGCGTCCCGGCGGTCAATGGTGGGATCTCTGGAAACGACTGCATGTCAACAGGATACATCAGCCATACAGAAGGTTCCTATCATGATGCGGGAACTGAGTGACCAGCGACGAAGGGGACAAAGACAGCAACCTACAGAAAGTCAGGGTCGACATGTCGCATGCGACCGGTATCCGAAAGATAGTCGAATAGTTGCTGATAGAGCGTGGTGGACTTCTGGGCCCGGTCATCCCGAAGCGTATAGAAATCGCCAATGATCGCACAGTATCGTTGAGCACGGGTCAAGGCAACATTGAGCCGGCGGGGACCATCCGGATCCCGACCCAGAAACCCAATCGCACCATCACTGTTACTTCGAACAAGTGAAATCAGAATTGCCGTCCGCTCACTGCCCTGAAAGGCATCGATCGTATCAACGGCAATAGCTTCACCGCTTGCAAACTGGTCCGCAAGTTGGGTTTCAAGTCGGCGGGCTTGGGCACGGTATGGGGTAATGACGCCAATCTCTTTGGGAGCCAGATCAGCAAGTAGGTCATCAACAAGATGTGTGATTAATGTGATTTCGGTCTCGTTCCATCGGGAATGCTCCTCAGTATGGACTGTCCCACCGACATTAAACGCCTCAACAGGCGCATCCATCGTTGACAGAGGCGTGATATCCCGGCCACTCCGCAGCCGGCCATCATAGAACAGCTGGTTTGGAAAGTGGGCAATATCGCGATGCATGCGATACTGAGTCTGTAACTGAACGCCCACGTCCGCAAACACACCGTCGGCAGCGTATAGGTGCTCAAAGAGGGACATCCCGTAGGCTGACTCCGGAGGTGTTTCTTGAGCACTGAAAGGAGGCAACTGTTTGTGATCACCCGCCAGCACAACGCGGTCAGCCTTGGTGAGTGGGATACACGAGGCGGTTGCAGTCGCCTGGGTAGCCTCGTCAAATACCAGAAGGTCGAAATCCTGGGAGCCAAGCTCTGCTGCACTATTCGCCGTAACGGCAACAACATCCGGCGGTGCATCGACATCACGGTAACAGTCGGTTACCAGGGGGCGTTGGGATCGCCCTGGGTTAGCACGGTCAAGGACAAACTCCTCACGACCGTGTTGGGCATACGGGTGCAATGAGGCTGGATCCGGGGCATCAGGCTGGGACTCACCAACGACGAGATTGTCGACCGCCTGATTTGAATCAGCGGTGACAAGGACTCGGTCGCCGGCATCAACCGCACGACGGATGATTTCAATAAGCGTGCGTGTCTTTCCGGTTCCTGGCGGGCCATGAATACAGAAAAGATCATCAGCAAGCAACGCCAACTGGGCGGCTAGTTGCTGGCCCTGATTTAGCGCCCCATCACGGGAGTCGTGCGTAGCAGCCTGATCGGTCGCAAAGGTGATCGATTGTTGACCGGCCAGAATATCAAAAAACGGCTGCTCCGCGAGGGTGTTGACAGCGGCGATTTCACGGTCAAACGGCACGGGGTTAAGTAACAGCGAGAGTCCCCAGTGCGATTCCGAGGAGAGTCGCGTCTCAAGCCCGCGTCGGGAAGTCGCCGTCTGAAAGTCGATTGCTAACTGGACGGTCAAGTTATCGATATTACTGACTGTGGCCTCGGCTTGTGGCGCCCCGTCTGCATCATGGAGCATAACCTCATTCCCCTGGTGGATGCCATATTCCTCGGGCACGAAATACGACCAATCCTGTTGGCGACGATCACGAAGCGACGCAGGCAGTTCAACCCGGAATGTATGGCCCTCCTCTTCAAGACCTTGATACGTCAGGGTCGGAATCGCACTTGCATCACGGTCGTATAGCTCCTGTGGAGTCGTTGTATTAGCACGCTGTACGTTTGCCTCACGCTGGGTTGCACGCTCAGCTTCAATATGTTCAATGAGCCCGTCACGGAGTTGCTCCGGGTCCAGACTCCGGCGTGGTGGTTCACGATCATCAACCGGGAAATCGTATGCTGGGGGATACTGCGGGGGATGATAATCAGCATGCCAAAATCGTAACCGGCGGGCAAGCGGCGTCTGGGCAAACTTCGGAAGGGACATCCAGTCCCGGCCACCATCACCGTCGCCATACACAATGATCTCCCCGCGGAACTCATCATCGTTGTACAGCAGGAAGGTATCAGCCGGCTGGGCACTGGCTTCTTCGTGAAGTGGGAGACAGGTATACGTCGGGTCCTCGGGGTAATTGAGCGCCGGATGCTTCGCCGCAAACGCTGTGATCGGGCCTAACGGGACTTTTGAGTCCTGGACGCGCAGTTCGTCGGCTGCCGGTGTATACCGACTGGCCGAGGCAAGGTCAAACTGGGCGATGGCGTGATCGAACAGCAGAGACACACTCGGCATATGGTCGGCATTCCTATTTGATGTTTTGCCAACACAGTATGGCTCACTCACACCGAAGGGCGACAGCCAGCCGATCGGGATCATCGACGTCCGGGGGCAGACATCACGAGGATCATTCAAGCCGCGGTTTCAGTATACACATATCTTTTGCGGGTATTGGCGAATCACTAAGTATGGACCGACGAACGGTACTTGCTGCGGGTACCGGAATGCTACTGTCACTGGCTGGCTGTCTCCGGCGGAGTACAGTCGGCGATACCACAGTCGACGTGGAGATTGCGATGATTGACTCGGAGGTCGCCGTCGATGCAGCCCCAACAGTGAGTGTGACCGAGGGGACAGTGACCATTCGCGGGACCGTTCGCTATGGCTCAAGCAGCTGTGGGACCGTGTCGGTTGCACACGCTGGGTATGAACGATCACAGGAGCGACTAGATGTCCTGGTGGTAGCTGCAGATGCCCAGAAAACAGTTGGGGGCTGTACTGATGACCTCGTTGACCAGGGCTATCGGGCAACTGTCACCGTCGATGAGCGTCTTCGGCGAGTGGCGGTTACCGAGCATCACGTCTTTGGGGAGACCTACTCGACCACACGCGATCTGACCGATTACTGAATAGACGGGCCGGGACCACAGACACACACACAATGTGATTAGCAGGCACATCCGGTCGCATTTGACGAGCGTTCAAACTCCATTTGATCGCCACAGTCCGGACAGGTTGGTGGCTCGACAGTCGTAGGGTCATCCACATCGGCGTCGGCAACGGCATCCAGTCGCAACCGATTCTCACAGTCATGGCACCAAAATGCACCGGCCAGTCGTTCGGAAGGCGAGGCGGGTGATTGGACGGCGTTAACGAGGCTTTCAAACAATCCCATGCATCGGCACAGAACTCAATAAGTATAATCTCACGGGTGCTGACAACATAGCACAGATACTGCAAGTGATCCCACGGGCGGTCAAAACAGGCTCACACGTGGTGATAGGCGGGACTTAGCATTGATCAGTCATCTTCCTCATTGACCAGGTCGATGACATTCTCACGACCGAGGCGGAGTTTTTCGATTGTTCCCTCATCGGCCATCTTCGAGAGCACACGCGAGGTCTTTGATTTCGACCAGTCAAGAGCCTCGGCGATCTCCGATTGCTTGCGGCGCCCACCACTATCAAGCAAGAGCTGACGCACTCGATCCTCATCGGTGAGCAGTTCCGGGTCCGGAGTGACAGTCTCCGGTGCGGATGATGTGCCCCCCTGAGAGTCGGCGGCATCGGTCGGTGAAGACTTCGTGGCAGATTGGGCACTGTCCCCCCGCAGACGACGGAATAGGAGGCCGCCGGCAATTACCAGAACAACAAGACCAACACCAATTGCGGGACGAAGCAGACCACTGTCCGCAGGAGCCATGACAACACGGGGGCGGCTGTCGGCATAGGTTTCGGGCCCGGTCCACTCAACGGTAGTATCGGTCTGTTCATCAGGGGCCGGGGCTGTCTCGCGAACGGTATACTCCGATGGGGTCGTGATAATAAGCGTATCGCCATCACCAATAAAGAAGCCACCAGTGAAGACATCGCCAACAACGAGTTGCCCATTGTCAACAGCCCCAAACCTGGTCCACTGAAACCGAAATGTGACAACCCCCCATCGCCGAGGGACTTCCTGAATTGATGTGTTAGCACTAAACTCAGTTGCTTGCATGGACCGGTTATTGCGGTCATTAGCGGCTGTCACCACGCCGGTCATGCGATCACGGAACGGAGTAAGATACCGACTTTCATTGGCCCGAAAGGCAGTTTGAAACTGCTCATACTCAGCCACGTCGCTATCAGTTTCAAGTCGGGTCCGGAAGGTCAGTTCCCAGACACCGGTCCCATCAGGAGCCAGTTCAATACGGGTGATCGTGGTGTCAGGGGCCGGCTGTGACTGAGCGATGAGCCCATTAGAAATCTGTGCCGGGGACGTATCAATGGCGTCAGGAGCCGTCGGTGCCCCGGCAGCAGGGGTGGTCACCGCAGCACTGCCGGGGAGTGTGAGGCCAACGATGAGACAGCAAAGTACAATGGCAATTATCACACCCCGGGAAAGCATCATCTTGTGATATCCCATAGGATGCGGTTAAATCCACAGATTCGCACCCGTGCAACTCGGTGCAACAGTCTGCAACAGTCGCTAAGAGAGGGCAAATCGGTACAACTGGCTGCCACGGTCGCCCGTTTATATGAGCCTCCCGTTCCACCGACTGACTGATGCGTTCACTCAGCGTAGGTGCTATGATCATGGCGGTAGTGTTTGTCGTTGGGATTGTACCCGCGGCAACAGCTGCTGCTGGACCACCGGCAATACAGGGCGTACAGCAGGTTGAAACAAATACAACAGCGGAGCCCGGACAGGCATTGACGGGGCAACAGCTTGCAACGGTCATTGCGGTAACTGATAATGAGGTCAGCGAAGAGGTGGCCTCCGCGGCGGTTGAATCAGCACTGACGGATGCCACCGAGGCCGAACAGGCAGCGATTCTTGCCGATCGGGCGGCTGATCTACGCGATCGGGCTATAGCAATAAACGACGCACGGGCATCCGCAACAGAAGCGTATAGGACAGGTGACCTCTCACGGGATGCCTACGCACAGCGACTGGCGGTACTCAGCGCTCGTGCAACAACGGTTGACACAGCGTTTCAGCAGGTGAATACGCGAGCGAACGAGATCTCACCGCTGGAGTTGCAGGCCGCCGGGTTTAATCGAAGTGCAAACCAGGCAGCTCAAGAGCAACTCGACCGGATGACCGGGTCAGGAACTGTTGCGCTGTTGGCTCAGTTCACGGGCCAAAGCAGCGGGGAGTACACGCTTGAATCAAACGGCGGCATAACGATTGAGACCGAAAGTGAGGATGGAGAACGATCACGCGAGTTTGAACGGCCACAGCCCGGAGATGGTCGGTTTACTGTCGATGGGAGTGAGGCGTTGTCGACCGCTCGGGAAACGCTAACAGACGAATACGACGGCGAGTGGACGCTCCGATCACTTGATCGCGATGACGACGGCTACTATGAATTCGCGTTCCGGCTAACCGGGGGGACAGTAACCGGTGAAGCCGAAGTGAGCGTTGATGGAGCAACAGGCGAGGTCTTCGAACTTGAGGAGGAGATCGAACGCCCGGGGGCAGCGGCCGATGGCGATGACCGCAAGGAGACGGAGACATTGTCACTCTCCATTGTTGAGGGCAGTCCGGAAGCCGGCGCAACGATTGTATTATCGGTAACAGCTAATGGCAGTCCAGTCGCGGACGCAACAGTGGCTGTCGATGACGGGACAACAACCACGACCGATGCGGATGGTCAGGCAACGATTGCACTGCCAAATGCCGAGGAAGCTGAGATCGAAGTCACAGCCGGCGAGCAGGAAGGCGAATTAGAGTTGTCATTACAGGAGGAATCCGAGGATGAACGCGATGCGGAGGCAATTCGCCAGAATCTCAACGTCGAGTCCAGTACTGCCAATGGAACAATCACACTACAGGTGACATATCAAGACACCGGTGTTGAGAATGTCACCGCATACGTGGATGATGAACCGGTCGGAACAACCGATGCCAACGGCGAACTCTCATTTACTCCCGCAACGACCGAAGATGATGACGTTGAGGTGACGTTGATCAAAGGGGAGTTTGAAACTGAAATCGAGTTTGAGCCTAATACTGAGGGCCTGACGGCCGAAGAACAGGACCGCGACGATGAGGATGAAGAGGAAGCTAATGAGGCGGCTGACGACGACGAAGCCACAGATGATGACGAGATGGACGACGAGCAGGCTGAACAAGAGGCAGACGAGGATGAGACAGCAGAAGATGACGACGGTGATGAGGATGAGTCCGAGGAAGCCGAAAACGACGACGAGGATGTTGATGAGGAGATAGACGACGGCGAAGCTGGCGATGAGGGAGCGGAGCGTGATGATACATGAACACACGCGCATTCGCCACTGGCGCTGTAATTGCGATACTTACGGTGGCACTGCTGTCGGGCGCAGTGGGGAGTGTAGCGGCCCAGGACACCGCCACGGTGGATGAGGACTCGGCATTTATTGTAGCTCTTGAGGACAACGGCGACGCAACCGTGACACTACGACTTGAGTATGATCTCACCGAAACTGATGCGGCGGCGGCCTTTGAGCAACTTGAAGTCAATACGGCAGATCGGACCACACAGTATCGAGATCGGCTTGCCAGTGTGGCCGAACAAACGGCCGCCGAAACCGGCCGTGAGATGACAATCACAGATGCGGATATGACGACCCGGATAGATGGAAAT
>JBEQBL010000049.1:0-10213 GCA_041639835.1 Salinarchaeum sp. | reverse complement strand
CCTCTGCTAATGGGATGTTTTCCTCATCGTCGATGCCACGGCCGATCGACAATAGCCGATCCTCCTGTGTGATATCGACATCGCCGGTCTCCGGTTCATGACGGGCGACGAAATCAATCCCGTCGGTGGTGATTTCAGCCTCAAACGTCTCCGTCGGCGGGGTTCCGGAGAGGCGTCCTGCATCAGCATCATACGCGCCAGCGGCTAAGGCAACAATTGCTGAATCACGCTCAAACCGAGACGCAACGTTCATTTTTCCGCCATAAAGCTGGCTTGTAACCATCAGATTCTCCGCCTCTGCCGTAATCTCCGTGGCATACGTCACGACTGGAATATTGGTCTCGGTTTCGACACGTGAAGCAACGTCAAGCCCGATTGAGGTAATTGAGGACAGGACGATACGGGGCGTATATTCCTCAATAACCGCTTTTGTGGCCTCAGAGTAGGCAAGCGGATTAAACTCCGCGAGTTGATCGTGCTCAACAGTGAGTACTCGGTCGGCGGCGCCTAACTCACCGGTTAATGCTGAGACATCATCGCCCATCACAACGGCTACAAGGTCGTCGCCGGTTGCGTCGGCCAACTGACGCCCGGCGTCAAGCATTTCATAGCTAATATCGTCCAGTTCTGCTGGTGTCTGGTGCTCGGTTAATGCGTAAATGTCACTCATTGATATTCACCTCCAATGGCGGTTAGACCTCGATCCCATTTTGTTCGAGTCGATCAAGAAGCTCTTCAACAGCCTGTTCCGGTGGCGCTCGAATCATTTCAGCCCCTTCTCCGGTCTCCGGTTCCGCAACATCAACAATCTCCGACTGTGGATTGCGATCGGCGCCAATCTCATCGGCGGACACCGTCGTGATCGTAGCACTTCGCATTGCATTTCGCACCTGCGTCACCGGGACATACCGCGGGGCTTCGTGTGCTGACTGGATGCCAAACACCGCCGGCAGGTCAACATTATACTCGGCTGACATACCACCAGAGAACTCCTTTTCAGCAAGTGCGGCAGCTCCATTAATATCAACCCTTGTCACAACCGACAAATGGGGAACATCTAGCTGAGCGCCAATTTTTGGTGCAAGCTGTCCATCACGGTCCTCAGCGGACTGGACACCGGTAAAGACAGCATCGAAAGCCGTCTCATCGAGATAGTTCACAAACAGCGACGCTGCCTCTGTGGTTGAGACATTCGTCGGGACATCAGTGATTTTCACCAGATTATCGACGTCCTTGGCGGCAGCCATATACAGCGTTTGCTCGATATCGCCATGGCCGGTATCCAGGCCCACTACGGTGATTGTCACATCCTCATCAATGGCTTCCTTGACAAGGACCGCCTCCTCAATGGCGTGGTCATCGTACTCGTTGACGACAAACTCAATCCAATCGCGATCAATGTCGTCCCCACTTGGGTGTGGGTCAAGCTCTTCGACCGGGTCTGGTTCCATGCGTATAGGTACCACTATCTCCATGTGTACTTCACTCATGTCATGCATTCTCGATGATTATGAATGTTAGTGTTATCACAATCCGGACGCTATGCCATGATCCTCACTACTCCGGCTGGAGTGGTCAGTTACCCACGCAGCCGATGACCCTCATTCAAGTACTGATCCCTCAAGATGCTCGCATGTATCCAGATTCTCCTCATTAGCGATTACCTCCTCGTAGGCGTCAACCGCCTCTTGACCCTTGTATACATCTGCGAGATCCGCATCAAGATCGTCAGGGTCGATGCGAGCGACCCAGCCATCGCCGTATGGATCCATATTGATCATCTCAGCATCAGATTTTACGGCGTCGTTTACCTCAACAACCTCACCACCAACAGGCGTCTGCACCGGTCCAACATACTTGCTTGACTCGACGGTTGCCACGCTGTCTCCTTTGTCGACCTCTGTGCCAGTTCGCTTGATGTGTGCATGGAGGAAGCTCTTTGCAAGGCTTTGTGCAATGTCGGTCATACCAACGGTCACCGTGCCATCATCACCAACTTGCGCCCACACGTGATCCTCGGCGGCGACGTACCGGTCAGTCGGGATGACGCAGTTGTTAATGCGTTCGGTCATACGTATTGGAGTGGTGTTAATTGATTAGAAGTACATCATGAAGTCTGCTTCTAAGGCTAAATCAACGATCTGTGCAGCGCCGACTACCTCAGCTTCCTCGATGAGATCCTCTGGTGCCAACCCATGGAGATCAAGACTTTGGTGACAGACACTGAAATCGACACCCGCATCGGTTGCCTGGTCGATCATCGTCTGTAGTGTTGTATCACTCTCCTGTTTCACCTTGAGTTGGCTTGGCATCCCCTCTTCGAGCTGAGCGGAAGCATTCATCGTATACCACATCATCGTATCAACCTCCATAGCCTCGGCGGTCATGGCATAGAAGATTGGGGCATACAGCCTGTTTGGGAAATCGATCCCGTGTGTCTGTAGAATCACTGCGCTCCGGTTACTCATGGCTCCGTGACACGAATACACAACTAACATATTCCTAAATATATCTTGCCCCCGATCACGGGGGCGTCACCGGGATTTGGTGGTTCTTCGACCCGAAAGCTAAAGTGCTAAACTCAACTGATTTCCGGCGACTCTATGCATCGTGGTGAACTGTCAGGCCCCACTCGAATCATTGATGCTGGGACCGTCGATCCGGTCACCTCACAAGCACTCTATCATGCGGTGGCCCGCTCAATTGCGACCGGAGAGGTTGATAATACGGTGTTGCTTGTCCGCCCCGGGGGCCCTTACGCAAGTCTCGGATATCACTATTCCTCAGCCGTCGTTGATCTTGAGTACTGCCGTGAGATGGGCTTTCCAGTCTTTCGGCGTCGGATTGGCGGCGGGCTTGTCTATCTCGACCGTCAGCAGTTGTTTGTCCAGTTTTGTGTCGAAGAACTTCCTCGCTACCGGGATCAAGCATATACGCAACTCATGGCCCCTCTTGTGGCAAGTCTTGATACACTAGGGGTGACCGGCGGCCTCTCCGATGGCTTTGATCTAACCGCTAATGGACGGAAAATAGGGGGGATCGGAGCGGGGGATATCGATGGGGCAGCAGCGGTCACAACCGGTATCTTAGCCGACTTTGACTGGGAGCGGGCAACAAATATCCACGCCACACCAACAGCGGCTTTTCGTCGACATCTTAAATCGACCATGCGGTCACGCGTTACCACACTCAATCGCGAGTTACCGACTGCCCCGGATATTGCACAAATCAAGGACACTGTTCGTGGTCAGCTCTCTGCTGCCTTCCCAGCCCCGTATGAGGGGACATTAACCAGTCACGAACACCAGCTCCTTGATGCGGAACGCGACCGACTCACAAGTGATGAGTTCCTTCATATGATCGATCAACAGCCAACACACCGCCGTGTCAAGGTCACTGACGGTGTCTTTCTTCGGCTTGTGCATACCGGTGATACGGCCAGTGGTTCTCGAGTACTTCTTGAAGAACGTGATGCGACGGTGACTGACGTGCGAAGTCTTGATGATTCATTACCGGTCGCTGCAACTGATCTTACCGGTAAGCCAGTTGATGATGCGATCGACCAGCTTACCGAGATCCAGTCGGGAGACTAGTACGTGTCTCAGCGGGTCATAAGGAAGTTACTCCGAGGCCTCCTCCGGTGTGCGGACGCCGAATGTGTCCTCATCCGGCTCCGTTGGCGGTGACCCATCCCACGCCCCCCGTGACCAGAGCTGATCACGGATCATCCGCATATCATCCTGATTGGGGGCAAACGGGAAGCTCCGAATATCAGTCGGCCCGGAGTCACCAGCCGGGCGATTACAGGCACACTCTCGCTGTGCGCTCGCACATCCGGTTGTCATAAACGGCCGACCGGAGGCGATAACCTCGTCTAAACGCTCATCCGAAAGTGCAAATCCGGCAATACGGCCTCCCTCGAACTGAATATCCTCGACAGTGAGAATCTCATGATCGATCAGATATGTCGCCAACTGTACGCGTCGCCAGTGGCCGGCTTCACACGTGTCCCAGTCCTCAAGAGCGGTCCCCTCATGTGGATAGAAATTAAACAGATGCGATTCACCACCCATATCATGCACTCGCTGAACAGACTCGACAAATTCTGCTTCGGTTTCCCCAAGTCCGGCAATGAAATGAGCCCCAAACTGCCCGGGGCCAAACACATCACCGACAATTGACAGCGCCTCCCAGTAGTTCTCCCATGAAAGCCCGCCATCAACACCAGTGCCACGATGCGCCTTGAATACCGCCTGTGTCGCCGCATCAACAGCGATATCACACATATCGGCCCCCGCATCGGCAATTGCCTGATAATCGGATTTGTCCATCACTTTCGGACAGCTCAACAGGCTGATGCCAACATCAAGATCATTGAGCGATTCAACGATCCGACGCGTGTCCTCCGTTGCCTCTGGGTGAACAACCATTGACACACAGACACGTTCGATTTCATCATGTCCGCGAATCCGCTCTTTGACCTCAGCCAGTTCGACCGTTGGCCAGCCTACCCGGATAAAACTATCCTCCGTTCGGTCACCACGGTCCCGGGCTAACCCACAATACGAGCAGTTTGCTAGACACCCTGATGCCGACCGGGGGACCTCATAAGTGAGCAGTAAGTTCGCACAATAAAGCGGGGCATCGCGATAGAGCTTCCCTGGGATGAGTCCGGTTTTAATAGCTGACGCGCGGGACATCTTGACATGCTGTGGACTTTGTGGTGTATCAACGCTCATACTGAGTTATTTTCGGGTGATCGTGACCGGCTGGCATCAACAATTGCTGTCACAAGCTCCTCATCGGTAATCCCCTCAATTGAGGGAGCCATTGCTATATTCTCCACTAATGCTGCCCGGTCAAGGGGAGTCCATTTGAGTGTCGATTCGATCGCTGTGATCGTCTCCTGTTGGGCGAAGAAATCACCGGTGATACGGATCTCAGCCAATGTCTCATCCGCAACTTTGGCATAGACTCGTAGCAATCCTCCGTCCGTTTTGATCGCTGCCTGCCGGTATTCTGTCTCAGCGTTAATGAGAAACCGCCAGTCATCAGTTCCATATCGATCGGTCACCATCCGGTCAATCCGGTCGTGTTCGGCAGCCGTAAGCGAATCCATTGTAAACGGACGTGACAGTGTCTGGCTGAACCCCTCTTTCATCGCTGCAACCACGGTCTCTAGGTCAACAGTAACATGATCGCGAACGGTTGTAATCCGGTCGGCAAAGGAGTCCATTGTCTTGTCCTCAAGCTTTGTTGTCGTCAGATGCAACGCCTGCCGCATCAGTTCAAAATCCATGTCTACCAACAGACTACAGTGAAACTGTATCTCCTGCGATCGTTGCCACAGGCCCAAGCCGGCGATTTTCTGTCCGTCTACCACAAGGTCGTTCTTTGGGACAAACTGTGCCGTGATGCCAAGGTTAGCAAGTCCAGCCCTCACTGCGGCGCCGAAATGCCTAAACAACGCGGTCGTGTCGCGAGGAAGGTCATGCGTCTCGCGATTGAGTGTCAGTGCCATCCCGAGTTGATCAGGAGTCATCACAATTCCTCCACCCCCGGTAAGCCGACGGTTGTAATCAAAGCCGTTTTTCCTACACCATTCAATATCGATATTCGCCCGCAGGTCCTGATACCGACCGACAAGCGCCGCACCAGCATAGGTATACAGATGCAGCGATGTTGACCCCATCAACGCCTCATCTGTTGCCAATCCATACGCAGCCGACACGTCATAATCTGTAATGAGTCGAGCCATGGTTACAGTGAACAACAGGTATGTCGCAACTTGGGATGTAATCCAAGTCGCTCGGCGTAGTTAATCATCCCATCTGACGGGAACGCAATGCCATTAAATCCTGCATGAATGGCTGCCTGTTCGATTGTTCGCGAATACGCTGCTGCCTTCGGGCGTGCACACCCAAGCATGATGTCTGTCTCCGGCATTGTCTTCCGGGCGGTCCGGAATAACTCGCTGACCGCCTCCGGTGGCGGTGGTTCAACATCAGCCATTGGGGCACCAGCAACCGGCATGAGGACTACAAGCACAAGCGCTCGGATATCAAACTGCGAGATCAACTCAAGCGCTCGTTGTTCGCCCCGAATCTCACCGTAATGAAGGCCTACAACGACATGAGGAATTAGATCCAGTCCGGCTGTGGCGAGATTGTGCAACGTCTGTTCGTACGCTGCTGGTGTCGTTTCCGGAAGATGATAGACCGTCTCAATGGTGGCTGTTGAGCCGATAACATCGACTAATGCTGCGCTGGCTCCTGCATCTGCGTACTGCTTTGCTGTTGTCACATCGGGCACGAGTCCAGTGTGTAACGCCACCTCAAGTCCCGCATCAGCAGCCGCGGCAATGCCATCGAGATACGGATCCATGGCTACGTGGCCGGTTGCATCACACCCGCCACTTACCAGAATACCATGACAGCCATTCTCGGCCAAGTGACGGCTGCGTTGTGCTAACTCCTCGGCGTCAGTAATTGGGATCATCCCATCGAGTATCCCGCCATCACAGTGATCACAGCCAAGTGCACATCCGGTTCCCGTGACCGACATTGAGACAAACTCACCGTGTGTTGCGCTGAACTCGCTTGTTTCATACTCCTTGAGCGATGGCGCATGAAAGCTGATGGTATCCGCAAAATGTCGCTGTCGGAGTGCCCACGTCTCTGTGAAGGCGTCAGGAACCTCGGCTTGATTCAGTCCTGTGGACATCGTTCACGCTCCACGGCTGTCGTGCGTCGTTGCTCCTCGTCAATTTCTGCTTGCGCCCACGTTGTGATCTCTCCGTCCCCGATTAGCTGGGTCACACTGGTCGGATCATCGGGAGTGAGCCTGACCAGCCAACTTTCGTATGGTGCGGTATTGATCTGCTGTGGGTGGTTCACAACACTGTGGTTGACGGCGGTCACTTCCCCGGCGATGGGAGCCGGCTTTGAGCCAACAAACTTGGCTGACTCAAGATTCATCAACTCATCTCCCTGTGCGACATACTCGCCTGGCTCTTTTAGCAACACCCGCTGGTAGGTGCCGGCGGCTTCCTGCTCAAAATCATCAACACCGACTTGGACGGTCTCGGCGGTCACCGGCTTCACCCAGAGATGTGTCTCCGGATCATATCGGCGGTCTGATGGAAATCGGTACTCGGCTACCTGTGGCATGCGTGTATAGTAGCTTTGATTAACTGATCAGTTACTTACTACTTTTGCTCCCGGAAGCCTATAACAGGTCGTCGTCAAGTGCTGATCGGTGGGATCACATGGTACGTAATTGCTGCCCCGTACCGGTTACATGGTCCTCTCGCCGTTATGAACCTTCAACGGCGGCGAATACGGGGCCCGTATCCATGGATCTCCAGTGATGATACTTGTCTTATCTATTTAATAAAAAGTCGGGAAAGTGATACAACAACCGTCCAGCTATTCCAATAAATACGTATGCGTACCTGGCGAATGCCAAGTTGATACCCTGTCGGTATTGGTCCGACAATCAGTTCACTGACGGCCCCAACCTCAATAGGTATCAAACGTACCTATGGACAGGGCCCCACCGGATCATCTGGGTCGTTAGTCAAGTGCTCTGACCGAGAGTTTACACTCCATCCAATATCATATTTTTGTACTGATACCAATTCTGATTAGTTTGCAATTTCAGCGGAAAACGAATTATTCATACCGGTATATCCATAGTAGTCATTAACATGAGCCTCCAGCACCGGGGTAAGGACATTTTCCTGTCTGTTGAGAACATCGGGGGCATCGAAGACACCTCCGTATCCTTCCCCCGTGGGACCGTTATTCTCTCCGGGCGGAATGCTACAAACCGGACATCACTCCTACAGGCGATTATGGCAGCCCTTGGCTCGGAGCAAGTTTCGATTAAAGGCGATGCCGACCGGGGTTCTGTTGAACTTTCCTTTGGTGATGAGACGTATACACGAACGCTTTATCGCGAGAATGGCACGGTCCACGCCGATGGTGAGCCGTTCTGTGCCACCCCCGAAGTGGCCGACCTGTATGCCTTTTTACTACCCTCAAATGAGGTCCGTCAGCGAGTAACAAGCGGCGGTGACTTGCGAGAGTTGATTATGAAGCCGATTGATACCGAAGAGATCCAGGCCGAGATTAACTGTCGTGTTGAACAACGACGAGCGCTTTCGGATGAGATTGATACCATCACCGAGCAAAAAGGCAAGCTTCCGGAGTTAGAACAGCGTCGTGAGACATTACGCAAGCGTATTGATAACAAACGGGATGAACTGCAAGAGCTTGAAGCGGCCATTAGCTCACATGAAGCAAGTGTTGACCAGACCAAAGCCGAGCAGAGTGAGCTTGAATCAACACTTGCTACTCTTCGCTCCCGACGCTCAGAACTTGAACAGCTCCGATATGAGATTAAGACCACCGAGGAAACAATTGCTGAGTTACGTTCAGAACGAACCACCTGTCAAGCGCAACTTGCGGATATAGAGACGCCAGACCCCGAGGAGCGGTCACGGATTGATAATCAGCTTGAACAACTGCGAGAACAACAGCAACAGCTGACCGCTGATATTACCGATCTCCAAACGATCATCGAGTTCAACGAGGAGATGCTTGCGGAGACCGACGGTGTGCCCGCTTTGGATGAACAGTCCGATGGTGCCCTAACCGATGATCTGCTTCCAGGTGGAACCGTAACGTGCTGGACGTGTGGATCAAGTGTCTCGGTCGATCGTATTGAGTCGACCATCGAATCTCTTCGAGAGACAACCCGAGAACGAGTTGCTGACAAGCGCGAACTTGAGGCGGACATTGAGACACTGCAGGAGCAACGAAAGAGCATTGATAACCGCCGACAGCGTCATGAGTCATTAACACAGGAACTGGACCGTATTGAAGCCGAACTTGACGACCGAACCGACGTATTAGCACAGCAAAAAGACCGTCGCGACCAGCTCATTGCCGAGATCGAGACACTTGAGGCTGATGTTGAGGCACTTGAATCAAATGCTCACGAGGAATTACTGGAGCTACATCGAGATGCCAATCAGCTTGAACATGAGATTGGGCGCCTGGAAGCCAAGTTAGATACTGTCACCGAGGAAATTACCGACATTGAGTCACAGCTTGACCGGCTTGATGAACTTGAGACCGAGCGGGAGCGTCTGTCGGAGGAAATCACCGATCTACGAACGAAAATTGAGGACATTGAGCAGGAAGCGATCACACAGTTTAATACGCATATGGACGCCGTACTTGAGGCGCTTGATTATGAGAATCTTGACCGGATCTGGCTTGAGCGTCAGACCAAAGAGGTTACCCGCGGCCGACGAACCGTAACCGAGGACGTGTTCCAGTTGCATATCATCCGTCGTAGTGACTCCGGCCGAGCATACGAGGATACAATCGACCATCTTAGCGAAAGCGAACGTGAAGTAACCGGCCTTGTCTTCGCTCTTGCAGGATATCTTGCCCATGATGTCGATGAAACATGTCCAGTCGTGCTGCTTGATTCGCTTGAAGCGATTGACTCTCAACGCATTGCGCAATTAATTGAGTACATAAGCGATCATGTTGACTTACTTGTTGCGGCATTGTTGCCTGAGGATGCGGCTGCCGTTGACAGCGCCTATCCACGGATAACGGATATCTGATTCCCGACAAATGGGAAAGATCCCTGCTTGGTTTGCCCCGTCTCGGGGAAAATAACACGAAAGACTATCTGCCCCTCTCAGGAGACGACCCTGCCATACGATTTTTGAGACACTTGATCTGCCTTGTCTGTCGGCGTACTTGATGTATCGTCACCTACCGCCGACATATGAGAACCCACTATTGTTGGGAGTGGTTTATAATCCGATCTAACGAATATTAGATTATCAATGTCGTATGAGCGTGTCAATTACAAGCACACTAACTCGGTCGCCAACTCGACGTACTTCCTTCGTGAAGCGCTTGGGTGCAAGCGACTGTGTTTTAATGTCGTTGACTGTGACCCCGGCTGGAGTGCTTCCTCACATGATCATCTCGCCGACAACTACGAGGAAGTTTACTATCTCGTTGATGGCGCCATGACAGTCACCGTCGAGGGAGATACCCTTGAGCTTAGACCTGGTGATGCCGTGCGTGTTGAACCGCACGAGACTCGCTATATCGAGAATGGAGACACACCAAGCACGCTTGTTATTGCCGGTGCTGAGATCGTATGAACAAGCACCTCGTTA
>JBEQBL010000048.1:0-10260 GCA_041639835.1 Salinarchaeum sp. | reverse complement strand
CATCGTCGTCAGTAATGGGGACAACCACAACGGCCGGCGGCAGTGAGGCCCAGTAATACCGCTTGTGACTTCCATCAGGCTGTTCAACGCGGTCATAGCCCCCGGTGTACCAGCCAGGGTCGTACTCGGTCACCGATTCAACAACCGACCATCGGTCACGGTCCATGTGCACTCACTGCAGGGGCATCCTCCTGGAGGTTTCGCTTCACGCCGTGAGATAGTCCTGATACAACTCGCCATAGGCCTGTCGCTGTAGGGTGCCAACGGCGGCCTCGGCTTGAGACTGGAATGTCGCAGCGACTGCCTGCCCATTAAACGCATGCCAGGCAACCTGATCGACGTGCTCGCCGCCATGTTCGATAACCTCTCCCTCAAACTCCGCTCGCCACTGCGCGTACTCATCCCGGTCGCCGACAGCGACCACAAGCAAAGATGCAAACATCGCCTCTTGGGCGGTCTGAATCACCTCATCAGTCACACGACGGTCATACTCCTCGGGGTCAAGTGCCATCGCGCGGGTGATTTCCTTGACGACAACGGTCGCTGGTTGTTCCAAAGCAGCGTATGTCTCGCGGACGGCTTCCGGGGTCTCAGGCGAGAGTACCCCAACAGTATGCATATATCATTGATAGCAGTCCCGGCCGGAAACCCATTATGTTCTGTCGATCACAGTTGTTTCAACATCAGAACAGCATCCTCGCCGTCATTATAGTAGCCTGCCTCAGTGCCGGCTGGCTCAAAGCCAAACGACCGATACAGTCGTTGAGCCGTATCGTTTGAGGCACGGACCTCAAGAGTAGCGACATGCGCCCCGGCAAGGGCAAGCCGGCTAAGTGCCCCCCCTAACAGTCGTGATCCAATGCCCTGGCCGCGCCACTCAGGTGCAACAGCGAAGTCTTTGATATGGCCGACAGTCTCATCATGTTGCGTAAGTAAATCGGCAAGAATGTAGCCACGAACATGATCCTCCAGATCAACGGCAACGAGAAAGGCCGTCGCATCGAGTCGCTTTTGAAAGGCCGCATGCGGCCAGGGGTCTGCAAAGACGATCTGTTCAATCCGGGCAACGGCGAACAGATCAGCACTTGTTGCGTCACGAATCTCGATGGACGGTGTTACCACGGTCGTTAGTCGTCTGCGACGGCGGTTCCAGTGGCCTGTTCTTTCGTCCAGGCGAGTTTCCCACCAACAGAGAGGATATCTCGCTCGCGCTCGGAGGCATCAAGCACCGCGGTTGCTTCCCAGTCGTCGTTGACACGAATCGTGAACTCCTCGGTGCCGTCCTCGACGGCCTGGCGAACATCATCGACAACTTCGATGTCGTCACCCTCCTCAATCCGATCGTAGGTCTCCTCGTCAATGACAAGCGGCAACAGTCCGAAATTAAAGAGATTTGCACGGTGGATCCGAGCGAAACTCTGTGCTAGGACCCCTTCGACGCCAAGATACATCGGACACATCGCTGCGTGTTCACGTGAGGAGCCTTGTCCGTAGTTCTCGCCGGCAACAAGGAAGCCGCCATCGGCGTCGGCCGCCCGGTCAGCAAAGGTCTCGTCAACCCGTGAGAGGGTGTATTCCGAGAGCTTGTCGATATTCGACCGATACATCAGAATATCCTGTGTCGCCGGGATGATGTGATCGGTTGTGATGTTATCTTCCATCTTCAGCAGTGCCGGCCCCGACATTGATGCGCCAAGCGGGTCGCGGATCGGGACATCACCGATGTTTGGTCCCTTGATCAACTCGTCATCCGCTGACTCATGAGGCGTAATAATATCGGGATCGGTCTCAGCCGTGTAAGCATAGCGATCCCCCAGTTCAAACCCGGGAGCCTCGACACCATCTAACTCGCGAGGATCGGTAATCTCGCCAGTAATGGCTGCTGCGGTTGCCACCTCTGGCGAACAGAGATAGACACTGTCGTCTTCAAGTCCGGAACGTCCCTCGAAGTTACGATTAAATTTCCGCAGGCTTAACGAGTCCGACGCCGGCACGTGACCAATGCCAATACAGGCGCCGCAGGTCGACTCAGAGAAGTTTACGCCGGAGGCCATCATCTCAGCAACCCAGCCCTCGCGGGCAAGCATCTCGCTTGCCTGCTTGGAGCCGGGGGCCACGATCATTTCCGTTGTCTCATTGACCGTCCGGTTTTCAAGCATCTTTGCCGCTGGCAGGATGTCCTCGTAGGCACCGTTTGTACAGGAGCCGATGATAACCTGGTCAACCGCCGTTCCCGCAACCTCACTTACCGGGACAACGTTGTCTGGCATTGACGGGGCTGCAACAAGTGGCTCAAGATCCGACAGGTCAACAACAACTTCATCATCGTACTCAGCATCCGGGTCCGGAGAGAGTTCAATGTAGTCTTCCGGCCGACCGAGTTCCTCAAGGAACTCCTTGGTACGCTCGTCAGTTGGGAAAATAGAAGTTGTAGCGCCAAGTTCGGTCCCCATGTTGGTGATTGTCGTTCGCTCAGGCACGGAAAGTGACTCGACGCCTGGGCCGGTATACTCGAAGATTTTGCCAACGCCGCCCTTGACAGAGAGGCGACGCAGCAGCTCAAGAATCACGTCTTTCGCGGTGGCCCACTCGGGAAGCTCCCCCTCAAGACGGACATTGACAACCTCGGGCATCTCGACGTAATAAGGCGCACCGCCCATTGCGACAGAGATATCAATACCGCCAGCCCCAATGGCGAGTTCGCCTAAGCCACCTGGGGTCGGCGTGTGGGAGTCGCTGCCAAGCATCGTTTTGCCCGGCTTTGCGAAGTTCTCCTTGTGGACCTGATGACAGATCCCGTTCCCCGGGCGCGAGAAGTATGCTCCGTAGGTTCCCGCGGCCGACCGAAGGAAGCGGTGATCATCCGTGTTCCGAAAGTCAAACTGGTACGTCTGGTGATCACAGTACTGGGCCGCAAGATCCGTCTGAACCTCATCAAGGTCCATGGCTTCAAACTGCAGCCAGACCATCGTCCCCGTCGTATCCTGTGTCAGCACCTGATCAACCTCAATGCCAATCTGCTCGCCAGGGATCAGTTCCCCCTCAACGAGATGATCAGCGAGAATCTGCTCCGTGAGCGTCTTGCCCATAGCATCCATGACTCACTTTCCGTCGGGCATAAATCCCTAGTGCATAACCCTGATAGAACAAGTATTGCCGCAACATGCGACACAGCCCCAGAGGCACCGATATGCGGGAGTTTTTGCCGTGGCATCATCGATACAGCATATATGACGACAATTGAGAGTGACTGGGGAGACTGGCTTCCTCGGGCAATTGCAACGGCAACGCCGTCGGAGGCGGCCGTATGGTATCTTGGCTGTAATGGGGCCGTCATAAAGGCGGGGGATGGGACAACGATTTTTATTGACCCCTATCTTGGGACCGGTGATCCACCTCGAACGGTACGGTCGATTCCAGTCCCATTTGCGCCTACGGATATCCGCCAGGCTGATGCTGTGCTTATCACCCATGAGCATACCGACCATCTCCATGCCCCGACTCAGGGACCGATACTCGCCAAGCACGATGCAACGCTGTTCGGGCCGGGGGCCTCAATAGAGCAGACCGCAGACTGGCCCGAAAACTATGATATTGAGGAAGAGCAGTTGGTCACGGTGACCGAGGGAGACCATCTAGAGGTTGGTACAGTAACGGTCACCGTCGAGGGCGCCAACGACCCGGATGCCGTGCATCCGGTCAGTTATGTCTTCGAGTTTGAGGACAGCGACCAGACAGTCTTTCATGGCGGTGACGCCCGTCCGGGGGCGCCATTTGAGACTATCGGCGAGCGGTATGACATTGACCTTGGATTCCTGGCCTTTGGCTCCGCCGGGATGATCCCGGATAAAGAAACGGGCACTCCGCAGTACACAAAGTGGTACAACAATGAGAATGAGCTGATCAAAGCGGCCACACAATTACAACTCACCGAGGCAGTCCCCACACACTGGGATATGTGGCGCGGGCTCACAGCCGATCCAACGGCACTACACGAGCATGCGCGACGGATGCCCTATCCGGATCGCCTCCGTATCGTTGAGATGGGTGATCGGATCGATTGTGGACAACAGTCCCCGACTCCGGAGTATCCCTACCCATAATCCGGGGCAGTGTGACTCAGGTTATTTATCCCTCTGGTTGCAGTAAATACTCTATGAGCGATCCCGCTCCCGAGGAGGCGGAGCATACTGTCACTGTTGATGACATCACGGTGACAAAGACGTTTACTCCGGATGATCTGCCGGTTCCGGCCGTCCGCTTTCTTATTGAGTCTCACCGCGACAGTCCGGCACGGGTCCGAGTCTCGGAGACTATTCCAGCGACATTTTCGATGAACAGCGTTGGATTTCATCCGGATTACGATGCCGAGCATTGGACGGCGTATCAGGACAAACATGTGGTCTACGAACGAGAAATTGCGGCCGGTGACACAGTCGAAACCGTCTATGGAATCCGGGTTGAGGACACCGAGGAGGCAAGCGCTTTTCTGACCGATCCGGAGGTCACTGTTGTTGGTGCTGAAAACGGCCCGATTGGTCGCACTGGGATGCCGGAGGGAGCTCTCTCGGATATCGAGGAGCCATCCATTGAGTCAATCGCGCCACCTGAGGAAACAGAAGCGGTCAAGGAAATGATCGCTGAGGCCGAAGCTGAACTGGCGACCGATGCAGACGAGACCGGGACAGACCATACCACGTCGCTAACAGCGGCGGAGACGACCTCCGAGGGGGATGAGAGTCAGCCATCCTCAACACCATCAGAGCCTGAGCCGGTATCGCCAACAACCGAAGAACCACCAGCGCCATCAGTCTCACCTGAGTCTGGCACGCACGAGACATCTCAGGCGGACAACCAGGATGTTGAGGCTCAGGCGACAGAGTCGGTGACAACGGCACTAGTCAATGAGATTGAGGCGGGCGAGGTATCCGAGGATGAGCTGACTGCGTTACGCGAGGCGCTTGACGTGACCACAACAAACAGTGTCGACGCGCGAATCAACCATCTACAATCCCGAGTTGAGGAAGTAGCGGCCTATCGCAAGGCAATGGCGGAGTTACTTGACCAACAGGGCGAAGAAGGACAGTTCTTCCCGGAGGTACATGCCGAGGTTGAGACCCTGGCCGCCGATGTTGAGGATCTACAGACGGTTGCGGGTGATATTGAGAGTCTTGAAAAGCGAATTGAAACACTCGAGTCGACAGTTGATGATCTAGACACCATTGAGGCAGACCTCCATGCTGTTGAGGAGGAGCTATCAGCACTTGATGAGACGGTCACGGAAATACAGACAACAGTTGGGGAGATCGATACAGATCGCGATTTCGAGGCTGTTGCTGATCAGTTAGCCGATCTCACAACCACACTTGAGACGCTTGAGGCAGACCTCGCAGATGTCAAAGAAAACGTCGAAACCACTCGCAAAGATGTCACGGAAATACAACAATGGCGGCAGCGACTTGGCGAAATGTTTCAGTGAGAGGCGTGAACCTGAGTCCGAAGCTGCTGTCCCTCATCAGTTTTAACGGTAAGATCAGGGACTGAGACAGGCTCTCCATCCTCATCAACCGCCACATAGACAGCCGTTGTCTCAGTGACCGGTTCGGCCTGTCCGGTCAATGGGTCTTCATGACTGACTGTCAATGAGACGTGGATACTCGTTGATCCAGCATCATAGACATATGCTTCGATCAGAACCGTATCACCGACGGGGACGGACCGTCGGAAGTTGATCGCTCCCATTCGGGCTGTGACACAAGGCTGGCCAGCAAACCGCATGGCAGACATGGCCCCCACCTCATCAAGCCATTTCATAACGTTACCGCCGTGAACGTTTTCATGGAAGTTAGAATGGTTTGGTTGTACCTGAAATCGATTACGTAGATGTGAGTCCAGCACTGTCGGCATCGCATCCAGAGGAATGTGCCGAGTAAGTAAAAGCCGGTCGTGTCCAGGGTGACTCCAGGACAACACACCCAATGATGGTCAGTTGTCGGTCATCAGCCGTGGTCAGTAGTCATCTGCCTCCGTAAGCAGCGATGAAATATACTTGCCGACATGATTGTCCATCCGTCGTTTAAACCCGGCTTGGCGAGCAAGGCGATCGAGTTCTCGTGACACGTACGTGCCGTACTGGACAGCTTTTTTGTCCCGACGGCGAATCGACTCCGGCACCCAGTCAGCAACCGCTTTGCGAAGGCCAACCTTTCGTTGGGACTCCGAGACAAGTGCTGACTCCGGAAGTCCCAATCCGGCGACAACGACCCGATCATCAAGGAGTGGCAACACCGGATCAACACCTGCGGCTCGTACCGCCAGGATATCACGGGGGAGTTGTGCGGGAAGTGTCTGCAGAACCTCATCCCGGGCGGCACGGACTGTCGTCGCGTCAACCCGGGGATCAGAGGGAGCCTTGGCAACCTTTGCATACCCACCAAAGAGTTCATCAGCGCCCTGACCCAGCGCAAGGCGGTCATAGCCGGCTTCCTTGACCGCGACTGCGGTCAGGTACAGTGGAACGGCGATTGTCACATCCATTGGATTTGTGCGTCCAGTCGCCGTTGCAACAGTGACAACGGCCTGCTGAAGACGCTCATGATCAAGTTCGACGGTGTGTAAGGACCGCTTAAGCGCATCGGCCCCGGCTGTAGCGGCCACGAGATCAGGACTGTCAGGAAATCCGGCGGCAAACAGTGGCCCGGAACCGGCAGCAGCAATCGCCCCGGAGTCGATACCACCGGAGAAGGCAACCGGGATCGTATCTTCGATATCGTCTAAGGCTGCTGTAATCGCGTGTGTCAGTGTCGAGATCGATGAAGATGGAGCTGTCGGTAGCGACCAGAGTGACTCCGGGTCGGTCGTTCCGACGTGACCAGCCGGAAACAACTGCGGTGTGTCAAGCTCGGTAGGCGTAAATGCCCATGGTGGTGGACCTGAAGAACACTGGGCTGTGGCGTCAACAAACAGTGGCTGTCGGCCAAGTACATCCCTCACAAGGCGTCCATCAACCGCACCGGCAAAGCCGCGCGTGCCTGGAAATGAGTCACGATCAGCAATCGCTGTACGAACGACCTCCGGGGTAGTTCCACGAATCGTTGTCATCGAAGGCCCCCAAGACGACGATGTAACCGTCGTTTGATCCCACCAGCAGCCTGGCGGACACTAATCCGCCACGGTGTTCGCTGGCCTTCGATGTCGGTTTGTCCGGTTTTAATTGCCTCAATAATACCCTCAAGGGAGGGGTTCTGTGTATCAATGAGTGTCCGAGCCTGGCCAACCATCTCGCTGACATGGGCATCACTGCCAGCGACCATGGGCAAGCCCCGACGCTGGGCAAACTGGCGCGCCTGATGATTGCCAAGTCCAACTAACAGGCGAGAGTTATACACCTCAATCGCGTCGGCGATAGCGATTTCATCGCCCGTAAGGTGCTTTGCAACACCATGACGAGATTCCTGAAACGGATGAGGAACAATCGCGATCCCACCCTGCTCGTGAATTTGATCGACAGTTTCGGCAAATGAGAGATGTGGTTGAATCGCGTGTCGCACGCCAAGGCCGATCAGATGGCCGGCTGCCGTGGTGATTTCAATACCGGGAATGCCAATAAGCCCCCGTTCTTGGGCCTGTTCAACGGCTTGGAGACTGGCGTCAATCCGGTCGTGATCAGTAACAGCTACTGCATCAAGTCCAACAGCATCGGCCTGCTCAATCAAGACATCGACCGGATCACGACCATCGTGAGAGGCCGATGAATGAGTATGCAACTCAACCGACAGCACAGGTACGGTTGTAGGTAGTCGCTATGGGGGTAAAAAACGCCCTATTCGCGTGCCCCCAGGAGTTCGGAACACCCATTAGGGGCGTACGGTAACGGAACTGTAATGAGCCTGGCTGATCCCGACCGGCAGCTAGTTGTTGATGAACTCGGTCGCGATCTTACCCGTGAGGAGGCAGCACTGTTTGAGAATCTCTGGAGTGAACACTGCGCCTACCGCTCATCTCGACCGCTGCTTGAGACATTTACAAGTGATGGCGATGCCGTCGTTGTTGGGCCGGGCGACGACGCTGCTGCCGTTGCGCTACCGGACGGGGAAACATACGTCACCATCGGTATTGAAAGCCACAACCATCCATCGTACGTCGATCCATATGACGGGGCGGCAACTGGCGTTGGGGGAATTGTTCGTGATACCCTCTCGATGGGCGCCTATCCCGTTGCTCTTACTGACTCACTGTACTTTGGCGCCTTTGACCGCCAACGAAGTCGCTATTTGCTTGAGGGGGTTGTTGAAGGTATTGCTGACTATGGCAACGCCATTGGGGTCCCAACCGTTGCTGGAAGTCTTTCGTTTCATCCGGATTATGCGGGCAACCCGCTTGTTAACGTTGCCTGCGTTGGACTTACCGATGAGACTCGGCTGCTCCGCGGCGGGTTGACTGACCCTGGAAACGTGCTACTGCTCGTTGGCAATGCCACCGGTCGTGATGGTCTCGGGGGCGCTAGTTTTGCAAGCGAAGATTTAAGTGAAGATGCCGAAACCGAGGATCGACCGGCAGTACAGGTCGGCGACCCCTATACGGAAAAGCTCCTGATCGAGGTCAACGAACAATTAATCGAGGAAGACCTCGTTGAGGCAGCTCGAGATCTTGGCGCCGCTGGACTTGGGGGAGCAACAAGTGAGATGGCCGCACAGGGGGGGCTCGGGGCCCACGTCGAACTTGATCGGGTCCACCAGCGCGAACCGGGCATGAATGCGCTTGAAATTCTGCTGGCCGAATCACAAGAGCGGATGTGCTATGAAGTTACCCCGGAGCACGTTGACCGGGTACAAGAGATAGCCAGTCGGTATGATGTTGGCTGCTCAGTTATCGGCGAGGTCACTGACGGTCAGTACCAGTGTTCATTCAACGGAGAGACGGTTGTCGACCTCCCCGCAGAGCTACTGGCCGACGGAGCTCCAACCCATGACCGGACACGAAGTCCAGCCCCAACAGTTGATCCGGATCGCCCGACAGGGATTGATCTTGAGACGGCGATTGACGCGGTACTGGAGAGTCCAAATACGGCCGTCAAATCATGGGTCTACCGTCAATACGATCATGAGGTCGGCGCGCGAACAGCAGTGCGGCCAGGACATGATGCGGCCGTGCTTGCTATTCGAGAAGCGGATGTTGGTCTTGCAATATCATCGGGAGCCGAGCCACTCTGGACCGACCAAGCGCCATATGACGGCGCTCGTGCCGTCGTCATCGAGAACGCGACGAACCTGGCGACGGTTGGAGCAACACCACTTGCGGCGGTAGACTGTCTCAATGGCGGTAATCCGGAAACGCCATCGGTGTTTGATGGGTTTGCACGGGTCGTTGAAGGCGTTGCTGATGCCTGTCGAACACTCGAACTACCGGTTGTCGGTGGCAATGTCTCACTATATAATGACTCAGCTGCCGGGCCAATTCCGCCAACACCAACGGTGGCAATGATCGGTACGACACCCGAGTATACTGCACCACCGATGACACTGCAACCGGAGGGAGAGCTCCTGTTAATCGGTGATACAGGGCTTGCAGGGACCCCGAAACTTGGTGGGTCGGAGTATCTGGCACAGTGCGGTGGGACGGACCGTTTCCCAAGCCCGCCAGGAAACCCAGCAACATTAATTGAGACTATTGCCGAGATGGCGAGGCACCCGGCAACCCAAGCCGTTCATGATCTCTCACACGGCGGCTTAGCGGTTGGACTCGCAGAAATGGTCACACCAGACACAGGCGTCACGGTAAAACTCCCAACAGCCGATCCAATTGGAGCATTATTGCATGAACAGGCTGGACGTGTGCTGTTGCAGACGACACAGCCAGATGTCGTACGAGAGGCCTTTGATGGGATTACCCCCGTTGAGCAGATTGGACAACCAACGACAACCGGCTCATTAGAGATTACAGCCGGCGAGACGACCTTAATCAAAGACGCCGAATCTATTGCCGACTCGCGGAATGTACTCACACAAGAGTTGGAATAGCCTTCCTTGGCCAACGTCTCACGGCGAATATTACTTGTTGCTGCCAGGTTACGGATGTACTATGAGCACTCAGAACCGGACTGAGAGAACAGACAGATGTATGTAATTATCGTTGGTGCTGGCGAAGTTGGGAGAACAATCGCCGGGACACTTGAGTCCGAACACGAGGTGGCGGTTGTTGATGTTGATACGGCAATAATCAAGGCTGTTGAGCGTCAGCATGATATCCTCACAGTCAACG
>JBEQBL010000047.1:4542-10361 GCA_041639835.1 Salinarchaeum sp. | reverse complement strand
GGCTGAGAATATGCGTGCGACGGTAACTCCGAATCCTGGGACGGATAGGAGTAACGGCTGTCTGGCCCAGCCATCGGTCCGCCTGTTCAATAAACAGACGGGGCAAGTAGCCCCACAAGAACAGGTCCGACCGTAGACCAGCAAATATCCCAACGCTGCGGTGCAGTTCGGGAAGCCCCGTCGTTCACGACGGGGAGGAGGTCACGCCCATACAACCGGGTTGTGCGTCCGCGGGGCTGTTGCTCGGCCGACGCCTCTTCTTTTCGTCTTTCCCGCGGTTGGATCAATACAGATGCTGTGTTAGTAAACAAATGAGCAAAAGTATGTACAATACTGCCGGGTGTTCTTGTGTATACCAACCTTAAACACTACATAACAAATATAATTTCCAACGGCTGTCTACTGGGGCAACATTATTTTGGACAAATGTTCTCGATAACGTTTATACCCTATGAGTTGAAAGCAAATAGCGTAGCATGAAAGACGAACGATGCGAAATATCGAAGATAACAATACAAACATTTAATCTGAGTTCGCCACCGTTGTCGATCGGTATCTCTCCGGATCGATGGAGTGATGCAGTATGATCGGTACCGTCCCGCTTCAGTCCGGTGAGATCACCGAACTTGCGACGGCTATCGATAATACGTGGGTCCTCACCGTGACCTTCCTGATTTTCTTCATGCATGCTGGCTTCGCGATGCTTGAGTCGGGACAGGTCCGGTCAAAAAACGTCGCCAACCAGCTCACAAAGAATCTCCTAACATGGAGTGTCGGCGTCGTTGTGTTCTTCCTTATCGGCGTCGGCGCTGCTAACCTTTTTGCCGGCAATGGCTTTGCAGCCGGTGCTCCCTTCCTTAATCTTGAGAGTGCCGGCTCATACATCGGCTGGCTCTACGGGGCTGTCTTTGCCATGACCGCAGCAACAATCGTTTCTGGGGCTGTCGCTGGCCGTGCTAAGCTCCGTGCGTATGTTGCGTACACCTTCCTGCTAGCGGCCGTGATCTACCCGATGGTCATTGCCATGACCTGGACCGGCCAGGGGACCGAAGCTGGGGGGCTTGTTGAACGTCTCACTGGTGTTGTCTTTGCTGACTTCGCCGGTGGGATGATTGTCCACGGGCTTGGTGGTATTGCCGGGCTTACCGCTGCCTGGGTCCTGGGTCCACGGATGGACAAATACAACGCTGATGGCAGTGTTAACGTAATTCCGGGGCACTCGATGACCTTTGCGGTGCTTGGAACATTGCTTTTGGCGTTTGGCTGGTACGGATTTAACGTCGGCACTGCTGCCGGTATTAATTTTGATCCAATTACGGCCAACAGCGCCGTTCTTGGCCGTGCTGCTATGGCCACGACACTTGCCATGGCAATGGGCGCAGTCGGTGCTGCTGCCGTGTCCCGACTCAAAGGCAAGAAAGTGGACACTCTCTATGTCGCCAACGGCCTGCTTGCTGGGCTTGTCGGCATCACGGCGATTCCGGATGTCGCAACTTGGTGGGGAGCGATTGTTGTCGGTCTCCTTGCCGGCGCCCAGCTCCCGATTGTCTTTGAGTTTGTTGAACAACGGCTCAAAATCGACGACGTCTGCGCCGTTTTCCCCGTTCACGGCAGTGCTGGGGTCCTTGGCGCTCTTGCCTACCCATTTGTAGCCGTTGACCTTGGTGGTGCTTCAATTGCCAATGCGTTCCTTGCACAGGCTGTTGGCGTTGCCGTCATTACCGCCTGGACGGTGACCGCAACTGCGCTGATCTGGGGGGCGTTCAAAGCCGTTGGGCAGGCCCGTGTCGATCCTGCACATGAGCGGGATGGACTCGATCTGTCCGAACACGGCGTCGAAACCTATCCCGAATTCGGTCAGCCCGAGGTTGAGGTTGCAACCGATGGCGGCCTGGACGTGATTCGTGCCGATGGCGGGACGAACGATCCAAGCGAGATCGAAATGGTTGTTGCGTTTATTCGCCCTGATCGACTCAGTGAGGTCAAACACGAACTCCTTGACACCGGTGTGCAGTCGATTACCGTGTCAAACGTGTCCGGACGCGGATCACAAAAGGAAAAACAGGGGCAGTGGCGTGGCGAATCATACACTATTGACCTTCATCAAAAGGTTAAAATTGAGTGTGTGGTCAACGATATTCCGACGAATGAGGCTGTCAGCGCTATCGCTGAAGGCGCTCATACCGGCGAACCCGGTGATGGGAAAATTTTCATCCTCCCGGTCACCGACGCTTATCAGATCCGGACTGGAAAACAAGGCCCTGAGGCCGTGTGAACACTCCGATTCGTCTGCCTCCGGGCAGGGCAGCATAGGCGTTTCCTGTTCCGTATCCGTTTGATACCACTTGCTCTTTGCGTTCCTCAGATCCAGCGTTGCTCCCACGGCGCGCTGTCTTGAGGCGAGTTTTCACTGCGATAGCACCTCGCTACTGACGCCGTATCAACGCGAGAAAAGACAGGATTGTCCATAGGCTGTCGAGGCGAATGCCTCGGGGCTTGACCCCGAGGCGGTTCACGAAGCAAGGCACGCATGCGCCAAGGAAGTAAAGAGGGGTAATCAGTCTGGTTGGATTACCCACGGAGGAATCCCACGACTTCAGTCGTGTGGAGGAGATCAAGCGTAGCGTTCTGCCTGTGCTGTTGTATCGATGTCATCCCCAATCCGTACTCGAGTATGGTCACACTCCGAACATTGCCACTTCTGTTTTGTGCCAAGTTGAATCGTTGTATGTGCGACAAGCTCGAATGTATGCGCTTCTCCACACTCAGGACACTCAAATTCCGAACGCATGTCCAATTCGTCTCCGGCATCCGATATCAACATATCGATCACATTGTCGCTTTGCCGTTATCGGACTTTCCCCCGCGCTGTCTTTTTGTGTCTGGGCGTACAGTTCAGTATATGAAGATTTACACCGGACGCGGTGACGAAGGGATGACCGACCTCCGCGATGGGACCCGTATTGCAAAGACAAGTGGCCGTATTGAAGCCTATGGCACTGTTGATGAACTCAATGCATTAATCGGGAGCATCCGGCCAACCGGATATGACGATATCGATGCTCACCTTGCGGAAATCCAGAATCACCTCCATATCGTTCAAGCCGAATTCGCAAACCCCGATTCCGACACCGATGACCCCTCAATCGGTGACTCCCACATTGACCGTGTTGAGTCGTGGATCGATGCGATTGAAGATGAACTTGATCCGCTTGATTCATTTATTCTCCCTGGCGGCAGTGAGGCTGGTGCTAAAATCCATCACGCGCGTGCGGTCTGTCGACGTGCCGAACGACGCGCTGTTGCCTTCATCACCGATGATCCGGTCAACGAGCAGGCCATCGTCTATCTTAACCGCCTCTCGGACTGTCTGTTTGTCTTTGCGCGGGCTGTCAATGCCCGTGATGGTGTTTCCGAGGAATCGCCCACGTACTGACTATCGATTTCGTCGTAGTCGCTGGACGACAAACGCCGTATCCAACTGAGCCAAGAATGGTCCCAACTGTGGACCCTCTTCTTTGTCAAAAAACAGCTGATATCCTGTCGCAAAAAATTCGCCCACATCGATATCGTGACGCCGTGCGGCAGCATATATCTCCCCTTGAATTTCCTCGGGATCGTCACACTCCTCGATAAAATCTGCTATCTCATCAAGTGCTGTTGCGGTAGCCGCATCAAGATCAACTGTTGGCATTGCCGATCGCTTTAGATCATAATTATACTCATTATCGACCCGCCGAGCCCACCGTCGGGCACGGGGTACCCGTTCTAAGGCTGTGTCGATCACCTCCTGATCCATCTCCGGTGAGAGGTGACTCTCCCGCATTGCGATATCCCGCCACATCTCCTCATTGTCGGTCATGCCAAGCACTGCCGCAAATGTGTATGGAATACGTACCCGATCGGGACGCACCTCGTCAACCAGCAGTGGATACACTCGGTCAGCAAAGGCTTGCTGCGCTGTATCAGCCGTTCGTTGATCAAAGTACAGTTCCTCCAGTCGATCGAATTCACCAACTAACTGATCGATCCGCTCAATGGAAAAGTCCCGGGCCCGAGTTGGATCCTTAGCGAAGAAATAGCGCAATACCTCCGGTTCAACAAGATCAAGCACATCCTGTACTAACACAACGTGCCCGTCTGATGAGGAAAATGGCTTCTCCTCTAAGGTAAACCATTCATACGCCATTGGTACCGGTGGGTCCTGCTCAAAGAGTGTCCGCGTGATATCAACGCCACTTGGCCATGAGCCTTCGGCGTGGTCCTTTCCAAACGGCTCAAAATCGACATCAAGAAGCTGCCACTGTGCCACCCACTCGAAACGCCATGGTAACTTCCCTTCCTGGAACGTTGCTGTGCCTTCGTGTCCACAGCCATCGATTACTCGATCTCCGGCTTCCATATCCGTACACCGGTAGTCAACGGTTTCGGCCGCAAGATCAACATCAGTGACCGTTTCGGTGATCTTCCCACAGTTTTCACAGATCGGATTAAATGGCACATAGGTCTCGTCAACGCCGGCCTGATACTCCCCAAGCAGTTCCCGGGCTTGTTGCTGGTGAGCCAGTAAATATCGCACCGTCTCCGCAAAATCCCCGGCTTCATACCGGCGCGTGTTCGAGATAATCTCTAGAGGAATATCAAGTCCATCGGCGATCCCAGCAATTAGCGTTGAGAAATGCTCTCCGTATGAGTCACAACAGCCAAACGGATCCGGAATAGCCGTATACGGCGCTCCGAGATTTCGCCCCAAGGCTCCAGCGTCGACATCCCCTAAGTCAACGATATTACCGTCAAGATCGGCCAACTTGCGAGGCAATTTTCGTAGTGGATCTCGATCATCGAGTGTAAAGACCTGCTTTACCTTATGGCCCCGCTCGCGAAGCACCTCAGCGACAAAGTAGCCAAGCACAAGCTCATTCGCATTCCCAAGATGGGGAATCCCTGACGGGGAGATTCCTCCCTTGATCACAATTGGTTCTGTGGGATTGCGACGTTCAATCCGATCAGCCACAGCATCTGCCCAGAAAGCATGGCGTTCGTCACTTTCGATTGCATACGGATCGTCAGCCGGCGCTAAGCCCGATGGCATTTACTGACCACCACCAGACACCGACGGCACACTTGATGCGTTTTCAGGCAGCACTTCTGTACCCTCATGTTTGCCTTCCATGACAGCCCGTCGAATCCGCTCCGGATCGGTCCCATCCACAACAATGGTCCGGAGCCCTGACCGTTGCAATACTTTTGCCGCAAGCAGATCAACCGGTGCTTTGGCACCGGCTGTCATTTCGATGTCTGCGATGAGATCAACCAAGGCACTTGGTGTAAGTTGTGCGACCTGCGTGGCGTCACCGTCCTTGTCAGGATCGGCTGTATAAACGCCGCTTACGGAGGTTGCATACACAAGTAAATCCGCATTGATATACTCCGCGAGAGCCGCTGCAACAGCGTCAGTCGTCTGAGCCGGCGTTACGCCACCCATTACTGCGATGTTACCGCTTTGAAGTACCTCCGCAGCCGTCTCGTAGTCCGGCGGTGGTGTCCGAACAGCTTGCCCGTCGATAGCTGCTACCAAGAGCCGAGCATTAAGCCGTGTCGTTGCAATCCCAATCTCATCAAGTTCCATTTCGTTGGCGCCTAATGCCCGTGCGGTATCGATATACTCACGTGCGGTGTCCCCCCCACCGACTACCGCAGCGACTGTGCACCCAGCGGCATCAAGATCCTCTAATACGGCTGCATGCTTCCGAACCCGCGTTGTGTCTGCTGGCGCAAGGACACTACCGCCAATCGAGACGACAACATTCATCGCCACT
>JBEQBL010000047.1:1993-4532 GCA_041639835.1 Salinarchaeum sp. | reverse complement strand
GTGTGTCACTCATCTTTTCCGGCCCGATGACAGCGGTGACACGACGCAGTTTCACCATTCCAGACAAGAAGTCCTGACTTCCGTGTTTGGCTGTTCTCTCTATGCGGAACAAGTCGAGTGCCTCGGTGCGTGATCCTTGACATAGTTTCTCATCCATGTGCTTGCCCGTTGTTTGGTTCCACGGTGAGGTGTCGATCAACCGGCTACATATCGGCGACATCGACGATAAATAATTAGAACACTGTATAAAATTTCTAATTGTCTCTGAGACCGTTAGAAATACTCCTGTATCGTCGCAAAAGCGCGCTAATGGTAATAAAGACGATATATATCACATTAACAGTCTGGCGGGTATAATACCCTCTGGGAGTAATAGACGGATGAATCATGAGCACGACGGCGCGATCCTCCAACGATGATCAGCCCTCCAAACATGAGCGCCTTCGCTCGTACCTTGCCAATAAGGTTCAGTCCGAAGATGAGGTATACTTCAAAAGCAAGTTTATCGCCGAAGAAGTCGGTCTGTCACCAAAGGAGATCGGTGCGTTGATGGTGCAACTGAAAGACTCCGCTACGGAGTTTCAGGTTGAGAAGTGGTCATACACCAGTGCAACTACGTGGCGGATTGAATCCGCCTGATCCGTCGAAGCTTTAACGATACCGTTCATATAGTACCCTGATGGGCCAGGCCGGTCACCGCGAGTCCCCGCGTTCACCTACTGCGTCGCCGCCTCATCCGGATGTCATCGCTGATCAGTTCCAAGTCTACGAGGTTCGTAATGATGGCGACCGCATCTACTATTTCGGTCTACCGCGGATTGATCGTGACCGGCTTGAAGGAGCTGTCTGGAAACGGTTCCGTGACGCCGGTTATGAGGTCCGATATGTGCAACGCTCCGGCGAGGATGTTCTCATCGCTCGCCCACAATCAACTTCCTCGGATGGAAGTCTCTGGACTCACGGTGTCCTTTTTGGGCTCACGGCCCTCTCAACGTTGTTTGCTGGTGCGTTGTGGTTCCACGTTGATCTTGCATCAAACCCACTAGCAATCATTCAGGGCTGGCCGTTTGCCGTTGCTATTCTCACCGTACTCGGAGTGCATGAACTTGGTCACTATGTATTGGGTCGGTACCATGGTGTTGACGTGACCCTACCGTATTTCATTCCCATCCCGACACTCATTGGCACGATGGGTGCTGTTATTCGGATGAATGGACGTATCCCAAGCCGCCGGGCACTGTTTGATATTGGTGTTGCCGGTCCCCTTGCTGGACTGGTCGCCACCCTCATCGTCTCGAGTATTGGCCTGTCACTTGACCCGGTCACCGTTCCTCAGTGGGTTGTCAGTGCTGAGGAGGCTGTTGAGATTTCAATTGGGTATCCCCCATTGATGGAACTGCTCGCCTGGCTGCTGGATGCGCAACTCTATTATGATGATCCTCAGCTGATGGTCCACCCGGTTGTTATCGGGGGGTGGGTCGGTATGTTTGTGACCTTCCTGAATATGATTCCAGTCGGCCAACTTGATGGCGGCCACGTGCTTCGGGCTCTTACCAAACAGTACTACCGCCCAATCTCACTGCTCGTTCCCGGTGCGCTGTTTACCCTTGCCTTCGGGCTTGTCGTCGGAGCTGGCGTTCCAATTCGTGATGTTGCTGTTTGGTTTTTCTGGGGGATTCTTGCAACTGTAATTGTGTTTGCCGGATCGGCCTCACCCATCGAAGACACACCGCTTGGTCCTCGTCGTCGCCTTCTTGGTATTGTTACGTTTATTCTCGCTGGGCTCTGCTTTGCCCCTGTTCCACTGTCGGTTGCTTAATCCGCTGTTACCGCCTGCTTTGATCACTGTCCTTACTTAGAGAGTATTCGATCGTCCATAGAAGGTCACGGTGGATGCCACGGGGCTTGACCCCAAGACAATTGACAGCGCGGCGATGGTCATGCGGTCCCGTGGTCATAGCCACGGTTTGGCAACGCTGTCCCATCCATCTGTACCCCTGCGTCGGTTACTTCGCCAATCTCGGTCAGTTGCACCGGGCATTGCTCTTGAGCCGTATCAAGTTGCTCAGGTGGAATGGTACAGACTAACTCGAAATCCTCGCCAAAGAACACGCCAAGTTCCTGTCGGCGACTGGCGGTCGTTGTGATGGCCTCAACGCTCTCATCAATTGGCAGGTGCTCTGATGTAATAGCCATCCCACAGGCTGATGCTGTCGCAATCTGGTGGACTGAGCGGGCCAGCCCATCACTTGAGTCAATCATTGCCGTTGCATATGGGGCCAAGGCCCGTCCAGCAGCCACTCGTGGTTGAAACTGAAAGAGCGTGTTTGCCCGGTTATAATCGCCCTGGTCAAACGCCTCAAGTGCTGCCCCGCTTCGACCAAGGGTACCGGTTATACATACCCGATCACCGGGAGTCGCCCCATCGCGTGTGACCGCTGTGTCCTCAACGAGGTTGCCAAGGACTGCTGCAACAGCAGTAAACTCCTCATGGTGATCAAGATCTCCTCCGACATAGTCCGCTCCAACAGCCTCACAT
>JBEQBL010000047.1:0-1983 GCA_041639835.1 Salinarchaeum sp. | reverse complement strand
CCGGTGCAGCATACACACCAACCGCAGCGACCGGTTCTGCACCCATGGCGGCAACGTCTGATACTGATGCTCCAACCGTTCGCCAGCCAGCCGTGTAGGATGTGGTTCCCGGAGGAAAATCCGTCGTCTCATGGAGCATATCAATCGTCAGTGCCTGTCCGTCGATAATTGCGGTGTCGTCTCCTGCCCCCCCGAGTTGCTCGGCGAGCATCGCCAGCGCGGCCTGCTCGTCCATGACTACACTGGTTGTGTGGTCATAGAAAAGGCTGCGGCCCCGGTGACTGTATACGGTTTCGTCGTTCCGATGCGTTTTAATGCTGCGCCCGGATATCCGCGGGTATGGCTACGTTTTACGACGTTCCGGCCGACGCGCTGATCGATGCCGTCGCTGCCGACCTTGCCGAACGACTTGACCCCCCAGCATGGGCGGAGTATGCAACCACCGGCACTCACACTGAACTGGCCCCCGAACAGGAAGACTTCTGGCCTCGCCGTGGAGCCAGTCTGCTTCGCCGTGTCGCTATTGATGGCCCTGTTGGCGTTGAGCGTCTGTCGACTGCTTACGGTGGTACCAATGATGGTTCGAACCGGTACCGTGTGGCCCCGAACCGACGTGCCGACGGTAGCAAAAATACCATTCGTACGCTGCTGCAGCAACTTGAGGACGAGGGGCTTGTTGCCACTGCCGAAGGCGAAGGCCGTGTTGTCACCGACGAGGGACACAGCTATCTCGACGAGATGGCCCAAGAGGTTCTTGAAGAACTTGACCGTCCCGAACTCGAACGGTACGCGTAAGTATCCTTTGCGGCCGGACCGTCCCCCTGTCCGTACGCCGCCGTCGTAACGGTTTTTCCGCTCACTGTCTAATACGGATCTATGAGCGAACGCCCGACCGATAACGATGATATCGAGCAGCTTCGTGAGAAAAAACTCGAACAACTCCGTGATCGTGCTCAGGACGACTCTCAAGAGCAGTCACAGCAGCGCGCTCAGAATCGCGCCCAAGCACAGAAAAAGGCGCTGTTGCGAAAGCATCTCACCGATGGTGCCCGCAAGCGACTGAACACCGTCAAAATGTCCAAGCCGCAGTTCGGTGAAAAAGTCGAGCAGCAGATTGTGGCCCTTGCCCAGAGCGGCCGCGTCCAGGACCAAATTGACGAAGACCAAATGAAGGAGTTACTGCAGGAACTTAAACCCGATCAGCAAAGCTACGATATCAAGCGTCGATAAGGGATGTCCCAAGCCGGACTCCTCTACAGTGGCGGTGCCGATTCAAGCCTTGCGGCGCTTTTGCTCAATCAGTTCCATGAGGTGACCCTTCTCACCGGAACCTTCGGCATTACCGAGGACTGGCGCCATGCGGCAGCGGCTGCTGAGGCATTGGGCTTTCCGCATCAGTCGTTTGATCTTGATCGTTCTGTTGCTCTAGACGCTATCGATCAGATGCGGACCGATGGCTATCCAAATACCGGCATCCAACTCGTTCACGAACATGCGCTTGAGCGCGCTGCCGGCCAGTTTTCGGGGGTGACCGTTATTGCTGATGGCACCCGTCGTGATGACCGTGTCCCAACAATCGACACCCCGACTGCCCAAAGTATTGAGGATCGGCATGACATCGATTATGTGACACCGCTTGCCGGGTATGGACATCGGGCAATTAATCGACTGACGGATCGGCTGTTGACAACCAACGTTGGCCCCAGTGAAACGATTCCCAAGGGCGATTATGAGGCCGAATTACGCGTCTGTCTCCGGGAGCATGGCGAATCAGTTGACGCCATTTTTCCTGCCCATGAGCAGTCTGTTGTCACAGGGCGACATTGACATCCTCCTCCGCCTGAAGACGGAGGAATCCCACGGCACCGCACCGCTGGGTTGGGAGTTTCAGGTGTGCAGTTCCACCGACCCCCCGGCACGGTGAGAATCCGTGTGGGGGTCACGGACTGGGACGGGTGGGACTGCTGGGAGTGTCAAGCCCCC
>JBEQBL010000046.1:0-10522 GCA_041639835.1 Salinarchaeum sp. | reverse complement strand
GTCCCGTCCCGGCTCCGTCATCCTTATTCGCTTGACTCCCTCATCACAGTGCGATGAGTGCCGCCGAATCGGAGGTCCTTGAGGAGGTCTGCACGGCGATTATCGATCGCATCCTCGCTGAAGACCTCGAACGTGAGGATATCGAGGCCGTCAAGCGTGAGGTGTGTGCCGAACACGCTGCTCCGGTGGTTCCAAAAAACAGCGATTTAATTGCTCATGCCCCGGACAGTCATCAAGACGAGCTTGAGGAGCTCCTCCGGCGCAAACCGGTTCGTACTGCCTCCGGTGTTTCACCGGTGGCCATTATGACAAGTCCCCACCGCTGTCCCCATGGGAAATGCCTCTACTGTCCTGGCGGTCCCGATTCGGAGTTTGGATCCGCACAGAGTTATACCGGTCATGAACCGGCCGCGGCCAGAGCCGAACATGCCCAGTATGACCCATACGAACAGGTCCGCACCCGGCTGACACAACTGCGGTCAATTGGCCACCCGGTTGACAAGGTTGATCTTATCCTGATGGGCGGCACATTGCCGGCCCGCAGCCATGACTATCAGGAATGGTTTGTCAAACGCGCCTTACAGGCGATGAACGATTTCGATCCGGCTGCCGAAGAGCACATCACCGCGCCACCCCCTCGTGATCGGCCGTTTGAGTACCTTGAGGATGTCATCGCCGAGAACGAAACGGCAACCGTGCGGAACATTGGGACAACCTTTGAAACGAAACCCGACTGGTGTGGTCCCGAACAGGTTGATCGGATGCTTCGCCTTGGGGGAACCAAAGTCGAGGTCGGAGTACAGACAACGTTTAATCGCATTAACCGGGAAATGGGCCGTGGCCACGGAACACAGGCCGCGATTGATGCAAACCGACGATTACGGGATGCCGGGTTCAAAGTCGGCTTTCATATGATGCCTGGGCAACCAGGCTCCTCAAAGGCCATGGCCCGGATGGATTTCAAGCGGTTGTTCAACCAACCGGACTGGCGTCCGGATTACCTGAAGATCTATCCAACACTCGTTGTCGACGGGACTGTTGTCTACGATATGCACCATCGTGAGGAGTTTGAGCCACTTTCAAGCGAGGAGGCAGCGGAGCTGGTGGCCGATATTAAGGCCGATATCCCCCCTTATACCCGTCTTCAGCGCGTCCAGCGTGATATTCCGGCTGATTTCATTGAGGGCGGGGTGCAGAAATCCAACTTGCGACAACTTGCCCGTCAGCGACTGGCTGATCGCGACGAGCACTGTGACTGTATTCGCTGCCGGGAAATCGGCTTTACCGATGAGGCGCCGGCACTGGAGGATGTTACTCGCCGCCATCGCGAATACGAAGCGTGTGGTGGCACCGAACACTTCCTTAGTATGGTAGTTCCCCGAGCCGACCGCGATCTACTAATCGGGTTTTGTCGGCTTCGATTCCCAGCTGATCCCCGCCGGGAGGAACTCACGCAAGCGGCAGTTGTTCGTGAGCTACACGTGTATGGATCCCAGGCAACGCTTGATCAGGACGGGGACGATAGCTGGCAGCACCAGGGATATGGAAAGCAGTTGATGCATTGGGCCGAACGTATTGCCCGTGATGCCGGTTATGATCGGCTTGCTGTTATCAGCGGGATCGGTGCCCGCCAGTACTACCGCCGTCAACTTGGTTATGTCCAAGATGGCCCATATGTTGTTACCGACCTCTGACTGTACTGGCCCCCTCGAAGGGGCTATGTATCCCGCCTCGATATAATCCGGTATGCCAACTGTTTGGATTGACGGGACGGAAATCGAGTGCAAACAAGGTGCGGTGCTTCGAGAGGTGCTCAAAGACGCCGGTGAAACACCGCATAATGGAGCCGCAAAGTTTGTCAACTGCCGCGGGCATGGGGCCTGTGGTACCTGTGCTGTTGAGGTGGCTGGCAAAGTAAGTTCAAAAACGGCCACCGAACAACGCCGCCTTTCACAGGCCCCCTTCGGTGACGTTGATGATCTTCGCTTGGCCTGTCAGACCCGCGTTCACGGTGACGTGACCGTTATCAAGCATCCGGGATTCTGGGGCCAGAAAGTCGACGAGGACTAACTGTCTTGGCGAGTCGGCGAACGCTTTGCTGTGGATCCGACAGGATGACTGCCGAGGGCCCCATATCGAAGGGCCAGTATCCGTGCCGAGGAGGTCTAGTTCTTGAGTTCTTTTGCTCTCAAGCCGGGTCACTGCATTGCTGTCGCAATGTGTTTCGCCCATGTTAGTAACTGCTCGTCAGTCCCTTGTCGGCTCACACACTGCAGTCCAACCGGCCGCCCATCAATGGTGCCAGCAGGGACGGTTACTGCCGGCATCCCAAGGAACGTCCAAGGTCGGTTCATCACCGAACTACCGGTTGAACTGCGCCCAGCCGGTGGTGGTCCGGGAGCTGCCGGTGTTACCCACAGGTCGATCCCTGCATTGGCCATTCGCGTCTCGACGTGCTCCCGTCGTCGGTCAATAGTCGCTCTGGCGGCTCGCAACTGTTCGTCGGTTACCGTTGCTCCCTCGCGGAGCCGTCTCGCTGTGGTCGTTCGGTAAAACGGCTCATACTCAGGAAACCACTGTGCATGCACACGCGCAAATTCGCCTGCTGAAAGGCGGCGATGGCCCGTCTCAATGCTTTGATAATCAGCAAATGGCGCTTGCGGCTGCAGGTCCATCCCGGCGGCCTCCAATGTCTGGCAGTGACGAGTAAATGCCTGTTCGCCGGCTACGGTGGTCTGCTGGCGATATGGCCCGGTCGGAATCCCGATTCGTGGCTTCGATGCTGATTCAACCGGAGTCCATGTATCACACAGCACCGTTCCGGCCAAGCGTGCGCCGGCGAGAGTCTGCGTGAAAGTCCCAACTGTATCGATTGTCCACGAGCGGTCAATCACCCCGGTAGTTGGGATGCGATCGACCGTCGGCTTGAATCCCACAATCCCACAAAACGCTGCTGGACGAATGACTGAGCCACCGGTCTGTGTGCCAATTGCCAGTGGCACCATTCCGGCTGCTACGGCTGCCGCAGAGCCACTTGATGATCCCCCTGGTGTGTATGCAAGTGCTCGTGGATTGCGTGTCCGTCCGGGAGCAAATCCGGCAAACTCCGTTGTTACGGTCTTGCCGGCTATAACTGCTCCAGCCTCACGCAGTCGATGCACCAGCGTGGCCTCGGCCCCCGCAAATAACTCCGGTGGCAGTGCCGATCCCGCCCGTGTTTCAAAGCCCTTGACATGGATAATATCCTTAATTCCGACCGGCATGGCCTCCAACAGTCCCCGATCGTCGGGCCCTTGAGGCTCCTCGTAGGCTGCTATCAGCCGCGACTCCCGACCTGACTCCTCCCGGAAGGCATGGATCTGATCGTTTGCGGATGCAATTCGATGGCAGCACATTCTGATATATGCCTCCGGATCACGCTTCCCTTGACGTATTTTTGCGGCCCGGTCCGCAAGTGGGGCCGACTGACAGTTGATCGCTTTCGGTGACTCATCGGTCATTGTCGTTGTATCACTGACTGGTTCTTGACTGGATGACTGGCTGATCCGGCCGCGTCTGTCGTTGTATCATTAGTTGATCCATGTGACCGGCAATATAAACACTGTGTGGGCTTACATCTACAGGCGGAACAGGCCGAGTGCTCGGGACTTAAGCCCGAGCAATTTAGCTGTCTCTGTCCGTGGCCCTCCCACTCCGATCAGTCTGAGCGTCGAACACCCACCAGATGGCTGCTTGGTTGTGCGGAATTTCACCCCCTTTGCCACCGCTGATAGCAGACCGTACCGTGTGTTTGACCCCTTCGCTGATACCGGTATCACAAACTTCATTCTTGATTCTCCAGTTTTCAAGCATAGCAGTGTGGCGAAGTGCAACAGGACATCTTACGTATGAACTAATCATGCGATCGCAGGCAACGCATCTGTTTCTCCAAGCGGAGCGATGAGTATCAGACGACCAATCGAAACGCGGCATCCCGACGTCTCGGTGGTTGTCGCGACAACGCGCAGCCACAGTACCGATCGGCTTCTCAGGCATCTTCAACGCCAACAGACCGCCCGCGAATTTGAGGTACTTCTGGTTGAGAACGCAGCGATTAACCGCTCGCAGGCTAGAAATCGCGGCATACGGGCGGCACGCGCACCGATTGTCGCACTGACAGACGATGACACCGTTCCTTCGCCAACGTGGGTGGCGGCCATTGCCGATCACTTCGCCGAACACCCGGACTGTGTTGCGGTTGAAGGGCTCGTTGACGGCGCGATCACGTACCGGGGACGAGGGCAGTATGTCGGGTGTAACCTTGCTGTTACCCGGGAGGCGGCGCTGGCTGTCGGTGGGTTTGATCCCCAGTTTGCGGGGTGGCGGGAGGATACCGAGTTTGGCTGGCGGCTTGAGCGTGACACCGCCGGCAGCACTGAATACAGTGAGGCTATTCGACTCGATCATCCGGACCAGGCCAGAAGTCAGTTTGATCCAACACTGGAACGCCGTCTGTACCGGATGTACCCACAGCGGTACAGGCGGTATCACTCCGAACTTACGCTTCTATGGCAGTGGCTTGATTCCCCGACTATCCGCCGTCTTGAAACTGCTGGGACGAAATACGGACTTATCCAACAGCTTCATAAGGCCACTACGATGCTCCGACAGACACAAGTCCAACTACGTAATCTGGTTCGATGACAGACGGAGTGTCCTATTGATCGGCGCCATCGTTGGGATGTGATGGGCCCACGATCGCGATAGCACACAAGAAGCGCTATAGACACCGCAGAAGATCAAACACCAGACCATGCCGCCTCCCGGATTTGAACCGGGGACAGCTCGATCTTCAGTCGAGTGCTCTCCCAATCTGAGCTAAGGCGGCGTACACCGTACAGTGGTCCAATGCAATAAAAAAGGATTTCGAAACCCGCGCCGGAATCGGAATGATTTAGGAGCGGCCGTGGATGGTCTTTCGGTGATGGGAATTCCCATGGTTGCACTGTCGTCTCTCTATCCGCTTGTGGGTGGGCTGGTACTTTTAGCTGTGACCGTCGTCATTATTTTTCAGTTCCGTCGCTGGCGACGGGCTGATTCAACGGTTTCGTTTGAGTATCCCGATGCTGATCCACCAGGCGGATACGAGGAAGCAGGCGATCAGACCGATCCCGATTCCGAAGAGGAGACCAGTCTCAAAGACCGCCTCCTTCGGTATGTATACCCGTTTCGGCGGCGCTAGTATCCACGCGCGCTCGCGCGCGAATGTGAACCCTTAAGCCCCCCACGGCCATACTAAGTATCGTATTTTATGAGTGGCGATGACACTGAGTACAGCGCCGGTCAGATCCAAGTTCTTGAAGGACTGGAAGCGGTGCGAAAACGACCGGCGATGTACATCGGGTCCACTGACGACCGGGGGTTACATCATCTCGTCTATGAGGTCGTCGACAACGCCATCGATGAGGCGTTGGCGGGATACTGTGACACTATCACCGTAACAATCCACGAGGATGAGTCTGTTTCTGTGACTGACGACGGCCGTGGAATTCCGGTTGACACACATGAAGAGCATGACCGCCCCGCCGTTGAGGTCATTATGACCGTTCTCCACGCTGGGGGAAAATTCGACAGCAAGTCGTATCAGGTCTCTGGGGGCCTCCACGGCGTCGGCGTCTCCGTGGTCAATGCACTTTCAAAGTGGCTTGAAGTCGAGGTCAAGCGCGATGGGGCGCTGTGGCGCCAGCGGTTTGACCATGGTGCTCCGGAAACAGAACTCACTCGGGTCCGTGATCTTGCCCCCGAAGAAGGAACCGGGACCAGCGTCCGCTTCTGGCCGGATGCGGATATCTTTGAGACAACGAGTTTCGAATATGCGGTACTTGAAAGCCGTCTCCGCGAGTTAGCCTTTCTCAACCCTGGAGTCGCCATCTCCCTTGTCGACCAGCGATCTGACACCGAGTCAACGTTTGAATATGCGGGGGGAATCAGGGAGTTTGTTACCTATCTCAATGAGACTCGGTCGGTGCTTCATGACGATGTGATCTACTTTGAGGATACGGCCCCAGCAGCGACTGATGATGGCCAAATACAGGTGGCCGTTGCCATGCAGGGCACCGAGGATCTGCAGGGCTCGATCCATGCCTTTGCCAATAACATCAATACCCGCGAGGGTGGTACTCATCTAACCGGATTCAAAACAGCCCTTACTCGATGTGTCAATGATTATGCCAAGTCACATGGACTCCTTGGCGATCTTGATGGGCTCAAAGGCGATGATATCCGTGAGGGCTTGACGGCTGTTGTGTCGGTCCGCCATCCGGATCCTCAGTTTGAGGGACAGACCAAGACAAAACTTGGAAACTCCGATGTTCGAGGTGTTGTTGAAAGCGCAACCCATGAGGGGATTCAAACGTACTTTGAGGAACATCCATCAACGGCAAAGGCCATTGTCTCAAAGGCTGCTGAGGCAGCCAAGGCACGAAAAGCCGCGAAGAAAGCCGAGGAACTAACACGTCGAAAAAGCGCCTTGGAATCAACAACCTTGCCTGGTAAACTCACGGACTGTCAGACCCGTGATCCGGCAGACTCGGAACTATTTATTGTCGAAGGTGACAGTGCCGGTGGCAGTGGCAAGCAAGCACGGGCGCCTGAATACCAGGCTGTGCTACCGATCAAAGGCAAAATCCTCAATGTTGAAAAACACCGCCTTGATCGGATTCTCGAAAACAATGAAGTCCGCTCGCTGATCACCGCGATTGGCACCGGCATTGGCGACGAGTTTGAACTTGAGGACGCCCGGTACCAGAAAATCATCATTCTTGTTGACGCCGATGTCGATGGTGCTCATATCCGGACGCTGCTGTTGACACTCTTCTACCGCCATCTTCGCCCACTGATTGAGGCTGGCTATGTGTATGCGGCAAAACCACCGCTGTATCGCATCCGGAAAAATGGCGACACCTATGATGCCATGACCGAAGCCGAGCGTGACTCGATCATCGATGAGATCGGGTCGCCGGATCAGGTACAGCGATTTAAGGGTCTCGGCGAGATGAATCCAGAACAACTCTGGGAGACGACAATGAATCCACAAAATCGTCGGCTCAAGCGCATCACCATTGATGATGCCGCCGCCGCCGACCGGATGTTCTCGACGTTAATGGGCGATGCAGTTGAGCCCCGCCGAGAGTTCATTGAAAACCACGCCCCGGAGGCTGACTGGGTGGATATCTAAATCATCTATGAGTTCTGATCGACCTGATCCGGCCGCCAACACCATTGAGGCCGCGGAAGTTGAGACGGTGCGGATTGACGATGAGATGGAGCAGAGTTATATCGATTATGCGATGAGTGTTATTGCCGGCCGGGCACTTCCTGATGTCCGTGATGGACTCAAGCCGGTTCATCGACGGATTCTGTACGCGATGGACCGGATGGGTGTGTCCGCCACCGCAAGTCATCGCAAGTCTTCCTCCATTGTTGGCGAGACAATGGGAGATTTTCATCCCCATGGTGACTCGGCGATTTATGATACACTTGTTCGGATGGCACAGCCGTTTTCGATGCGGTATCCGCTGATTGACGGCCAGGGGAACTTTGGGTCACTTGATGATGACCCGGCAGCGGCCATGCGCTATACTGAAGCGCGGATGAGTCCAATTGCTGAGGAGCTGCTTGCGGATCTCGATAAGGACACTGTTGATTTTCAGTCCAACTATGACGACCGGCTTGAGGAACCGACAGTCCTGCCGGCGGCGTTTCCAAACTTGCTTGTCAACGGGGCCTCCGGGATTGCCGTGGGAATGTCCACGAACATCCCTCCACACAATCTTGGCGAGATCATTGACGCGACAATTCATCTGCTTGATCATCCTGATGCGACCGTTGCTGATCTCATGGACTATGTTCCCGGTCCCGATTTTCCCACCGGGGGCACAATCGTCGGTCGTGAGCCGATTCGAAAGGCCTACGCGGAGGGCCGTGGCCGCCTTCGTGTTCGCGCCGACTATGACTTGGTCCGTCGTGAGGGGGCCTCTGACCGGATTGTGATCACCGAGTTACCATATCAGACCAATAAAGCTCGTCTCGTTGAGCATATCGCTGAGGATGTTAACGACGGCACCATCGAGGGGATTAGTGACCTTCGCGATGAGTCCGATCGGGATGGGGTGCGGGTTGTTATTGAGTGCACCCGTGGTGCTAACATTGAGCTGGTTGAAAATCAGTTACTTGAGCATCATCTTGAGGTTACCTTTGGGGTTATTACCCTGGCGTTGGTGGATGGGCGGCCGTGTGTACTCAGTCTTAAGGAGGCCTTAGAACACTACATTGAGCATCGCAAAACCGTTGTCAGACGCCGCAGCCAACACGACCTGGCTGCCGCACAGGACCGTGCTCACGTGCTTGAAGGCCGGCTTGAAGCCGTTACTAACGCTGATACGGTTGTTGAAACGATCCGAAATGCCGAAGACCGTTCTGCGGCCACTGCGGCGTTACAGGATACCTTTGATTTCTCCCCTGATCAGGCCGACCATGTCGTGCGTATGCAACTGGGGAGTCTCACCTCAATGGAGGCGACTGACATCAAGGAGGAGTATCATCGTGTCCAAGAGGAGATTGACCGGCTGGAAACGATTCTCGGAGACGAATCCGAACTTGAGGCTGTTGTCAAGGCGGAACTTGAGGAAATCAAGACCAACTATGCCGACGAGCGCCGGACGGACATTGTTGCCGACCGCACGACCGTCGAGCGTGCGGATCTTATCCCCCAGGAAGATGTCATCATTGCGATTAGTGCGGATGACTATATCAAGCGGATGCCAGCCGCCCAGTTTGATGATCAACGCCGGGGCGGCAAGGGCATTATCGGTGCCGATGTCAAAGCCGACGATGCCATTGACCAGGTCATCTGTGCAAACACACATGACCGGTTGCTTGTGTTGACCGACCAGGGGCAGATCTATACGCTTCATGGTTATGATATCCCCGAGGTTGGCCGGACGGCACGGGGAACAGCGGCGGTCAATATTCTTGATCTTGATGCCACCGAGTCGATCGCGACGATTGTGACAGCCCCGTCAGCGGAGGGATACCTCGTCACGGTCACCGAACAGGGCTATATTAAACGAACTGAACTCGTTGCCTTCGAGAATATTCGCTCAACAGGTATTATCGCGGCGGCTGTTGATAATGATGACCGTCTTGTTGATGCTGCCCTCACGACCGGTGACGATGATCTTTTGATCACGTCTCGCAACGGCATGACAATCCGGTTCCCTGAGACTGACGTCCGGTCCATGGGTCGATCTGCTCGTGGTGTCGGCGGCATTGATCTTGAGGGAGGAGATACCGTTGCTGGACTGGTCAGCGTCGCCCCTGACAGCGACACGACGTTGTTAACCATTACCGAAGCAGGGTATGGAAAACAGACCCCGCTTGATGCATATCGCCGTCAAGGGCGGTATGGCAAAGGCCTCATAGACATCGACACCGGCGATCGAAACGGTCCTGTTGTCGATATTCGGACTGTAACCGGCACCGAACATGTGGTGTTATACAGTGCTGATGGGCAGATTGTCCGCACTCCAGCCGCCGAGATCTCAACCGTCGGACGAAACACCATGGGTGTCACGGTGATGGATGTGGCGTCTGATGACTTCGTTACGGCCTTTGATATCATCACCACCGACTGACACTATGTCACCAATTGACCGTTTGGTTGGACATCTTTTTCTTCTCATACTTTTATCAGACAACGATCGTTCATAAGCCAGCGGCGGGAACTTGATGCATCTTATTCTCCGCCGGATTTATTAGGATATATTACGAAAATTTCTGCATGTCGTCGATTGAACTCACTCCAAGTCAGAAAACGATCCTTACCGCCCTTATTAATCTTCACAGCGAGGAACAGACAGCGGTTAAGGGTGAAGCCATTGCCGATCAGGTTGACCGGAATCCTGGAACAATTCGCAATCAGATGCAGAGTCTCAAAGCCCTCCAGCTTGTAGAAGGAGTACCTGGGCCAAAAGGTGGCTACAAGCCAACAGCAAACGCATACGACGCCCTTGATATCCAGAAGATGGACGATCCAGCGTCGGTGCCGCTGGAACATGAAGGCGCCCTCGTCCCGGATGGCAACGTTGAATCGATTGAACTCAGTTCCGTGCATCATCCCGAGTTGTGTCGTGCCGAAATCCGGATCCGGGGATCAATCCGCGACATTAACGAAGGCGATTCGGTCATTGTCGGTCCAACGCCGCTTTCAAAACTCGTCATTGAGGGGACCGTCGATGGTATCGATGAAACAAGTAATACCGTTATTCTTCATATTGACGGCATGCGTGCGCCAGCCGAAGAGCCAAACCACTAACCACCCTGCCCGCCCGATAACATAGTCACTGTGGTCTGTGATTTTCCTCCCGTTCTAGCGAGCCACAGCACTGTCTCAGCCGCCGCTAATTATCGTCAGTTGAATTGTTATCAAAGCCTTTGTATTGGATGGTAGCCCACAACAGGGTATGACACCGACGGTGGTTGT
>JBEQBL010000045.1:0-10563 GCA_041639835.1 Salinarchaeum sp. | reverse complement strand
GCATTGCTGGGCGCCTAAGAATATGTCTTCGGGACCGCGTCACTCGTGACCTCCGGGTGTGTGATGGCCCGGCAGTGTCACGAGAATACCTGTCCGGTCGGAGTTGCAAGCCAGCGGGAGGATCTCCGGCGGCGGTTCCCTGGCGAACCCGATAATGTAATTAATTACATGACGTTCATCGCACAGGAACTGCGAGAGATCATGGCCGAGTTAGGCTTCCAGACGGTTGATGAAATGGTCGGAGCCGTTGATCGACTGCGACAACGGTCGGATGTCGAACATCCAAAGGCAGACAAGATTGATCTAAGCGCGGTAATTGCCAATCCCGGAACCGGGCCGCGACGAAAGGTCCGCGAGCAGACCCATGAGCTTGAGGAACGGCTGGATAACACATTAATTGAACAGGCTCAGCCAGCCATCGAGAAGGAAACCCCGGTGCTGCTTGATACAGCAGTCACAAATGAGGATCGGGCCCTTGGAACAACGCTATCTCATGCAATTGTCAAGCGAGATAGCGATACCCCACTGCCGGAGGATACAATCACGATTGACGCCGACGGCACTGCCGGGCAGAGTCTTGGGGCATTCCTGACTGACGGAGTCTCAATCCATCTTACCGGCACAGCGAACGATTATGTTGGCAAAGGGCTTGCTGGCGGAAAGATTACCGTTCAAACCCCGGCCGAAACACCATATGATCCGGCTGAAAACGTCGCCATTGGAAACGTTGCACTGTATGGAGCAACCAACGGCGAACTCTATGTGAACGGGCGAGCCGGTGAGCGGTTTGCTGTGCGCAATTCCGGAGCAATGGCTGTTGTCGAGGGAGTCGGCGACCATGGATGTGAATACATGACCGGTGGAGTCGTGGCCGTGCTTGGCGAGACCGGCAAGAACTTTGCCGCTGGAATGTCCGGCGGGATTGCCTATGTCTTCGATGATGGCGAGTTTGAAAGTCGGCTAAACACCGATATGGTCTCTCTTGAGCGTGAACTCTCCGATCAGGATAAACGGATCCTCCGTCGACTGATCGAAAACCATGCCGCTTACACCGGAAGTGACCGTGCAGAGGAGTTGCTTGCCAACTGGGAGCAGGCAAGCGATCAGTTTGTGATGGTCTTCCCGGATGCCTATCGGCGGGTGCTCAGCAACCGCGATGTGACCGATGTCCGCGAGCAGTTGCCAACATTAGCGCCACAGCGTCGACAGGACCAGCCGACCGGGTCAACGCGGTCATCGCCGGCAGACGACTGAGCTAAGCGTGAACGCTCCCGATACTCGTGGGGTATAGCAGACGGTGCTCAGCGGACGATGGTCACCGGGACCGGCGATCGACGAACAACGGACTCAGCAACACTGCCAAGCAGCACCCGTGATACACCCTCACGACCGTGGCTGCCGATGACGATGTGACCGACATCGTGTTCGGCGACACACTCAAGAATTTTCTCGGTCGGATTGCCAATCAGAGTTTCTGTTGTGAGTGTTGTATCCCCGGCCATCTCCGCAGCCTCATCAAACAGTCGCTGAGCGCGATCCTCGCCGGCGACGATCAACTGCTCATAATCGCTGAACCCCTCGCCACTGTAAAGTCCAGCAACGGGGTTGACAACGTGAGTGACAAGCAACTCATCATCCGAATGATTGGCAAGCGCATACTCAAGTGCCTCCCAGCCAGGGTCAGAGCCATCAATAGGAATAAGAACCTGCATGGCAGGGATTAGACATCAATAAATAAATATTTCGGGGCTGTCAGGCGAGAGTTGGAGAAAATTCCTCAACAGGGAGAACGGAATAATCAATCGAGAGTGTTTCATCGGTTGCACGGACTTGGCCAACAAATTCGGAGATCTCCTCAAGTGAGCCCTCAAGAACGAATAACTCGGTACAATGACCGTCACCGACATGACTGTGGAAATTCGAGACAACAAGTTCATCATGATCATGACGGAGCTTGACGAGTCGTTCCTCAACGTCCGTCGTCTCATAATCAAAGACAACAGTCAGGGTACCCATTAGCTGCTTGCCTTCTAACCGTTCATCTTTGAATTCACCAAGGAGATTACGGGTTGCCTCCCGGACGACCTCACTCCGCCCGGTATATCCGTGATCTGTTGCGAAATCATCAAGCTGATCAAGCAACTCCTCCGGCATTGAGACACTTACCACGACCATATACGACGCAACAGACGACTGATAATAAATATTGATAAAGAGAGCGGAAATAACGGGAGAAATTATTAGTCAGTTAGTCATCCGCCGGCTTGGGAGTTGTCGGGTTAAGCGCATCCCAGGTGAGCTGTGGGTTGCGATCGGCGGAGGACTGGTCGGTTCGGCGGACGCTGGTCGACTGTGGGGCCTCATGTAGGGCCTCATCACTGGCATGCGCCGCCGCATTAAACGCGGAAGCGAGGTGATCAAGTGATGCTTTGCTTTCGATTTCGGTCGGTTCGGTCATGAGGGCCTGGGGAACGATCTCTGGCCACGCGGTCGTTGGGGCATGGACGCCGTTGTCAAGCATGTACTTGGCAACATTTGATGCGTGGTGGTCGCCAGCACTGGCAACGAACTCGTGGAAGAACGGCTCATATGGAATCTCAAAGTCAATCTGGCTGGCAAGGTAATTGGCATTGAGAATCGCCCGTTCGCCCATGTCAAGTAGTCCCTCATCACCGAGTCGGTAGATATACGCAAAGGCCTTCAGCAGGACCGGCCAGTTGCCGTGGTGACCATGGACCTTGCCCAATGTCTGCTCGGGGTCATAGAACTCATATGTGCCATCGTCGGCTTCTCGCACGTGCGGTTTGGGTAGAAAGTCCGTGAATTTCTCTTTGACACCAACCGGTCCGGCACCGGGACCGCCACCACCATGCGGGGTAGCGAAGGTCTTGTGGACATTGTAATGCATAATGTCATAGCCCATGTCACCGGGGCGGACACGGCCCATCAGCGCGTTGAGATTCGCACCGTCATAGTACATGACGCCGCCAACGTCGTGAACAGCCTCGGCAAGTTCCTCGATATCCTCCTCAAAGACCCCGACCGTGTTCGGGTTGGTGAGCATCAGGGCTGCGGTGTCCTCAGAACAGGCGGCCCGGACAGCATCAAGATCCATCTGCCCCTTGTCATTGCTCTCAATTTCGACAACATCATAACCGGCCATCGTCGCCGTTGCCGGGTTTGTTCCGTGGGCAGTATCAGGGACAATCACCTCACTCCGGTGGCCCTCACCGTTGGCTTCATGATAGGCTTTGGCAATGGAAATCCCGGTGAACTCACCGGCCGCCCCCGACGGGGGCTGCAGGGTAACAGCATCCATCCCGCCGATGTCTGCTAGATATTCCTGCAGCGTGTGCATGATCTCAAGGGTCCCTTGGGCTGTGTCTTCCGGTCGCTGAGGATGAATCGCACCATTAGGATCGGCGGCCAACTGTTCAGTGAACTTGGGATTGTACTTCATCGTACAGGATCCAAGCGGATACGGCCCGTTTTCGACCCCCCAGTTCATCTGGGACAGTCGAGTATAGTGTCGTGCCAGTTCCGGTTCCGATAGCTCCGGCAACTCGATTTCATCCCGCGTCATCTCATCCGGCAAGGGAGTATCCGTCTCGACAGTTGTCTGGTCTTTCTCACCAAGGTGCGGTTCGTATCGATCGTGTTCGTCGTCGTGGTAGGTTGCTTGTTGGAATTTCATTGTGCCACCTCCTCAAGCGCAGCCACATCTTCAAATGCCGCAACAAGATCGTCAGTATGTTCGGTGTTTGTATCCGTGACACACACCTGAAGTTCGTCCTCGTTGAGAACGTGTACCGCGAACCCACGGTCTTGAAGTCCATCGGCAACAGCCTGGGCATCGCGCTCGGTCTCAAGGACAAACTCTCGGAAGTGATGGCGGTCGTGTATCGGGGCCCGAACGCCCGGAATTGCATCTAGCTCTTCGGCTAATGCAGCTGGCTCCTCGATACAGGTCGTTGCCAGCTCTGTCAGCCCCGAGGGGCCAAGCATGGAGGCATGCATGGCAGTTCGCAAGGCGACCCATGCCGCATTTGTGCAGATATTCGATGTAGCGCGTTCACGGCGGATGTGCTGTTCACGGGTCTGCAGGACCATGGCAAAGGCCCGGTTCCCATCTTCATCCTCGGTGACACCGGAGAGACGACCTGGAATCTGACGGAGGAAGTCCTCACGCGTCGAGAACAGTCCAAGTCCAAGCCCATAGCTGGCAGGCATCCCAAGAACACTGGCATCACCAACAACGATATCGGCACCGACGGAGGCGGGTTCTTCGATAACTGAAAGAGCAATTGGATCCGATCCAAGGCAGAACAACGCATTGTTCTCGTCGGCGATATCACCGATTTCGTCGAGATGTTCCTCAAGGGTGCCACGAATAGTCGGTGACTTCGCATAAACCATCGAAACATCGTCATCAGCCGTCGCCGCCAGGGATTCTAAGTCAACGTTTCCATCCGCGTAGTCGTACTCATCGACGACCAAGTCGGTCCCATCAACGTAATTAGCGAGCACCTCGCGATGGCGGTCGCTTGTGATTTCCGGAATGAGAATGCGATTCCCATCGACCTGTCGCACGCGGGAGGACAAGGTTGCCGCCTCGCCAAGGGCGGTAGCAGCGTCGTAAATTGAACAATTGACGATTTCGAGACCGGTCAACTCAGAGAGCATCGACTGATACTCGAACAACGCCTGGAGAAATCCTTGCGACGCTTCGGCCTGATACTGGGTATAACTGGTTAGAAATTCTGATCGTCCCGAAAGATGATCGACAAGTGATGGGACGTAGTGATCGTAGTGTCCGCGACCGAGAAATTCAACAAGATCATCATTTTTGGCCAGTAATTCGGACACATCGGCCATTGTTTCACGCTCAGTGTGAGCATCAATCCCGAAAGACCCGTCATAGGTCACTTCTTCGGGAAATACGAACAGTTCCTCGACATCATCAACGCCTATCGCATCCAACATTTCCTCTGTCGCCGCCTCATCATGAGGCGCATACGGAGTGCCACTGTCAGTGTGATGACGACTCATAGCTTACTCACCATGGATTTTGCATCTAATTAAAACTACTGCCGGCGGTGAGACCTGCGACACAGGCTCCGCCGGAAGTCAACTAGTTAATCAAGCAGTTCCTCGCGATATGACTCGGGATCGTAGAGATTTTCGAGTTCGTCGGCGTCGTCCATCTCAACTTTAACCAGCCAGCCATCGCCAAACGGATCATCGTTGGTCAGCTCCGGGGCGTCGTGCAGTTCCTCGTTTACCTCAATGACCTCGCCGGAAACCGGCGCATAGACATCACTGACGGCTTTGATGGATTCAACGACAGCAAACTCATCACCCTGGGTTAGTTGATCGCCAACACGTGGCAACTCGAAAAACACCAGGTCGCCGAGTTCATCTTGGGCATAGTCGGCAAGCCCAATCGTTGCGGTCCCATCTTCGGGACGAGCCCATTCGTGGTCTTCGGTGTAATACAGATCGTCAGGTGCGTCGTGACTCATAGTTATGCAAGGAAGCGGTGGGATTCAATTGTCGCACTTTTCGGCGAGTCGCGGATCATGATGTTGACCTCGGTTCCGGGTTCGGCATAGTCACTGTCGACATAGCCGAGTCCGATCGCGTCACCGATAGTCGGAGCCATCGTACCACTTGTGACCTCACCGATTTCATCACCATCGGTGGACTCGATCGAGTACCCGTGTCGAGGAACACCACGGTCATTCAGTTTAAGCCCGACGAATTCCTTCTCGGTTCCATTCTCAGCCTGCTCCTGGCAGACATCCCGGCCAACAAACTCATGATCCAGGTCGACTGCAAATCCAATTTGGGCCTCGTATGGCGTTACCGGGGTGTCTTCAGGGTGGAAATCCTGACCTGAAAGCAGCAGGCCATATTCCATCCGAAGGGTATCCCGAGCGCCAAGGCCACAGGGCTGTACATCATCAAAGGCCCCAAGAAGTGTTTCGGCCTCGTCGACTGGACCGGCAATCTCAAAGCCGTCTTCGCCGGTGTAACCAGTTCGCGCGGTCCACATCTCAACGCCATCAATTGTTGCAAACTGTGCTGAATACCGACTCAGATCAAGGACATCCTCCTCGGTAGCAGCATCGACGTACTCGGGCGCGTTTGGACCTTGAACGGCCACCATAGCGTAGTCTGTGGTGGCGATCTCAACATCAGCATCAAGTCCCCACTCATCGCGATGAGTGCGCCAGCGTTCAGCCATCATCTCATCATGACCGACATTTGGGACCGCAAGATACCGCTCGGTCCCGTCGATATCGGGCTGACGATAGACGATAACGTCCTCAATAAGATGGCCATTCTCGTTGAGCATTCCGTTGTATCGGCCCTCACCGACATCCATGTCATAGACCTTGTTCGTCAGGAGCCGACCATTGAGTTCGGCCGCATCAGGGCCAGTAATGCGTACCTGACCCATATGCGAGACATCAAAGATGCCGGCGTCCTCACGAACAGCTTGATGCTCGGTGCGGATGCCATCAAATTCGACAGGCATCTCCCACCCACCGAAATCGGTGAAGGAAGCACCAGCGTCGTCATGAGCCGCATAAAGCGGCGGTCGTGTAAGCGACATACAATGGCGGATCACCCGGAACCATCTTAATAGTTCCCGTTACCGCAGATGTAGTAGGTCGGACCCCCGACACAGGGGGTTGAAAATAGATCAACGAGTCTATGCAACCAGCGACGAATGTAATTGTATGAACGGGGTTCGGGAGGCGCTTACGCGCCTGTCCGGTCAGTCGGCCGGTGTCGGGCTGTTTGTTGATGGACCAAATGTCCTTCGCGAGGAGTTTACTGCGGATCTCAATGAGATTCGCACGGCAGCGCGCGATCAGGGTCAGTTGGCGATATCACGGCTTTATTTGAACGAACGAGCATCAACAAGTCTGATTCAGGCTGGAGAAGCACGAGGCTTTGAGGTCCGTGTCACAAGTGGCGATGTTGATGTTCGAATGGCCGTTGATGCTGCAGAGGCCGTTGTCGGATATGAACTTGAGACGCTTGTGATCGCATCGCGGGATGCCGATTTCAAGCCCGTCGTTGAATTAGCCCGAAAGCATGGCATTGAGACGGTTGGATTAATCCCCGGTGAACATGGGCGATCAGATGCGCTGGTAAATGCCGTCGCGAAAACGGTTTCCTTAGAGGATCGCACCAGCCCTGAACAGCAGTAAGCAGGCCGAGGGCACCGCGTTGCTTTTGTGGATACCGTTGCGAGATGCGACAATGACTGAGTATGAGACACCGATCCTTGATGATCACCTGCATCTCAACGCCGATACGGGGCAGGGATTAGCCGCAGTGCGGACCTTCGCAAATGCTGGTGGGACTCATCTGATCATTATCAACCGACCATCCTGGGAGTACGGGGCTGTACCTGAGACAGCAGCGGACTTTCGTCGGGGGTTTGAGGCGACCTGCGACATTGTTGAGGCAGCAACCGACGAACTCCCAGGGCGGGCATGGGCAGTACTGGGTGTCCATCCGACGCTTATTTCACGGCTGGTTAGACGCGGTGACACTCCGGCTGAAGCCAGCGAACTGATGCAAGCCGGGATCGATATCGCAGCCGGGTACGTCGCCGAGGGAAAGGCAATTGGTATTAAATCCGGACGGCCGCACTATGAGGTACCGGATGCTGTCTGGGAGGCATCAAACGAGGTAATGCGACATGCATTCCGTCGGGGGGCTGAAGTCGGGGGGGCCGTACAGTTGCATGCTGAAGCTGGTGAGGAATTTGAAACGGTTGGAGACTGGGCCGAAGAAGCCGGACTCCCCCGTGAACAGGTCGTCAAGCACTACGCTGATGGGCCGGTAAAGGGCATTACACCGAGTATAACGGCCGATAAAGAAGCTCTAAAGAAAGCTACTGAGTCGACAGCGCCGTGTCTGATGGAAACGGACTTTCTTGATGACCCGGAGCGGCCAGGAGCTGTTTTAGGGCCAAGGACGGTCCCGCGTCGAGTCCGATGGCTTGCTGAAAACGGCTATGAGGGGATACTAAAGCGGGCGCATGTGGAGACGCCAATGGCTGTGTACGGAATTGATACCGTTGAGACACTTGATACGACAGCCATCACGGATAGCTGACAAGTCTGTAGGATCAGAGGGTCACGATCGGCACGGATACCATATCGGTGACCTGCCTCGGGAGCAACTCATAGTGTTCGCCTCGACAGCCTGTAAAGCGGGAGCCAGCAGATCAAAGCATATAGCAACGGTATCACGTACTATGGACGTCGAGGAGGCAATGACAACAGAGCTGGTGGTGCGACCGCGGGAAAGCACGCTACAGGACATCGGAGAAGCAATGCTCGCCGGAGACGCCGGGAGCGTAATTATCAGTTATGATGGGCTTCCAGCCGGAATAGTTACCGACTCAGATCTCATCGAGGCAGCAACACATCGCCAGGAGCCACTTCGGGAGATTGCCGTCAAAACGGTCATGAGTCATCCACTTGAGACCATTGCCGGTGACCGGTCAATGCGAGAAGCGCTTGAACTGATGCAAGACAACGGCATTAGGCACCTACCGGTCGTTGAGGAGACGACCCTTGTCGGAATGGTCACGCTCTCGGATATTGTGTATCATTACTCCAAACTGCGGTCAGAAATTCATGAGGTCGAACAGGCAGCAGCACGACAACACTGGGACTCGGCGGAAAAAGACGGATAACCCGGAGATATAGGTCCCGGCGGGAGACTCAGGGGACTTTCTGGTTAGAACTCATCCAAGTTTGCCTGTTCGGCTGTAGCCAGCAGGTCCTGGCAGGTCTGCCATGAGCGTCGTGCGATTGCTGGAAGCGTGCCATGTGCAGCAAGGTAATCAGCAAGAAACTGTCGCGTGGTTGGATCACTCGGATAGCCACTGCCAATCGCTCCGTATTCGCCGGTCAACTGGTCAATATGATCGTCGCGATGGACCTTTGCAAGAATCGAAGCAGCCCCGACAACAGGATCAGTTGCATCGGCCTCATGACGGCCGGTAACGGAAACTGACAGTGGACAGGTCTCAGCAACACGCCGGGCAAATCGATCAGCATCGGGATCCGCAGCATCAACCAGTACTGACTCGGCAGGTGCATCCGCCGGCAGAGCCTTACTGATTGCCTTGGCATGGGCCTGAACGGTTAAACTGTTCATATCTGTTGTTGGCGCATCAATTTGACCGACAGTGATCTCAGCGACACCGGTCGTAATCTCTGGATGACGGTGGATCTGTGTAGCAACCGTTGATCGTGTCTCCGCTGCAAGCTGTTTTGAATCATCAACAGAAGCCGGCAGCACCGACGGATCCGGTACAGATACCGCGGCAGCAAACATCGACCCCAAAACAGGCCCTTTTCCAGCTTCATCACAGCCCACGCGCATACAAGAGGCTATAAAGCAGTACCCGAAGCAGTTTCGATTGGCCGCAACGCGGAGAAGGTGGACTCAATCGTCGGCGACAGGCACCTGTGGATCCGACAAATCAGCATCGGCTGGAGTATCCTCCATCTCACTGTCGTGGTCGACGGCGCGGAACGCCTCGTATTTGATGTGCTTGCACATTGATTGTCACCTCATGTCATGGTATACCTACGCATACTTAGCCGTTTCGTCGAGCAGGAGACGGCACCAGCAGCACAGACAGATGGGGCTATCGGAAGATAGCCTCCTGTTCGAAGGACTCAGTCTCCCCTTCAACGGACAAAACATCGAGTGCGGTTACCGTCGCGTCGGTGTCAAGCAGGCCCGCAAGACTTGGTTCGGTACGGTCTCCATCGCCGCTGACAAGCTCTTTGACGTAGAGTCCGCCTTCACCATGGATGGTGACCGTTGCTGTTGTTGCATCCGCAAGGTCGCCGTCGGCCGCATAGACCTCACGGGTACGGACACGGCTGGCCCGGCGATGATCGACTCGTTCTGGCGTATACTGTTCGATTGTTGTCCCGTCAAGATCCTCAAGAGCGGACTGGAACTCGGTTGCCGTGACCGGAGATCCGAACGCAACGGTTGCACGATAGGTTTTGCTGGCGTCGAGTTCTTTGACCCGTTCGACAGCTTCATACGTTGCCAGATGGAGATCGGTCACCTCAACTCCATCAGCGGCGGTGTTGATCGTCTCCTGAAGACGTTGTGGATCTGGACTGCGGACATGGGGATCGGCTACCTCAATGACAAACGGTCGTCCGGTGCCTAACATGCGGGCATCAACATCCTCACGGCCGGCGCCATGAAATGTCGCCTCGGCTCCATCCATTGCCTCACGAACATGCGGGGCGGTCTCTTCTTCCACACTGGTCGCATAGAGATACCCAGTGCCATCACAGTGTGAGCAAGGCTGGGTACCGTCGCCGGTGGAATCAACACCAGTCCCATTGCACTCGCGACAGGGCCATTCGGTTTGTGGAATTCCTCGTTTGTGTTTTCGATAGCGCCCGTAGAGAAACGCTGAGTGAACCTGAATATCAACCGTGTCAGCTTCAATATCAAGGAGGGCCACGACGTCGGGGCGCTCGAGATCAACCGACG
>JBEQBL010000044.1:2199-10620 GCA_041639835.1 Salinarchaeum sp. | reverse complement strand
GTCTCGGTATCCCCTTGTTCAATATATTCCCGGCCAGCATCGCCGAGTACCCAGTGGTTACTCCGATGATCTAAAAATCCAGCTTGCTGGAGATACGTCACCCGACGCATGATCGACTCGCGACTAGAGACATTCGCGAACGACCCACGATGCCAACCAACGAGTTCATCTGTTGTTGGCTGATGCTGTGTGACAAAGGCTAAGATGGCATCTAGAGTGTCAACATACTGTGTGGCTCCGCCGAACATTGGAACGATACTCCGGAGCCGATCCGACTGCATACACAAGTTATCGCCAGTTGTTGTCTTGATTGTTTGCTTTCTTATGGGCTCACGTGATAGTGACATACAAGCTTCCCAAGCTAAGTACGATTCCTTTACTGCGGAATCGTTTATGCACCGATAGCTCCCCGTACTTGCTGTTTATTCCGTTTTCGTGACTCAGTAGTACTCATACCATTATACAATCGTAGTAACTGTTTCCATAGTATTATTCAGAACAATAGTTTTGCAGGGCTTCGTTGTACAAGCCAGTTCGACCGGTGAGTATTCGAATAGCCTGACCATTTAAAACAGGAATACTTTACTTTTCGGTTGATTCGTTCCACGCTAAGGTAAACGATTATCAGACCAACCTGAATAGGTACTAACAGGCAGATGGCGGAGCAGCTTGATCTCCCGCTTGATGACGGGGCAGCAGCAACAGGACATGTTGAACTATTCAAGAGCTACGGACGATTTAAAACGTACTTCGAGGATGCCATCCGGATGCGCGTCGTTACGTACTGCGATTCACCGGAGTTTATTCTTGAACTATTCGACCGCGTTGAATCGCTTGAGCAGCTGGAGGTCGTTGTTGGGGATATTGAAGATTATCGGGAGCGACTTATCGATAAGCCAAAACTTGCAGATCGGCTTGAACAGCTCAAACGCGATGATAAATTAGTCATATATCTGTGCGAGACAAAGGAGGTACACAGCAAGCTCTATTTGATTGAGTATGCTGTCAAACGTAATAATTCGGAATCAAATAACGAGACTGATAGGCCACAGCAAACGCTTGGATGGACCGATGAGGATCCCGAAGACCAGAGCCAGGCTGATACAGGCGAGTTGGAAGCGACTACAGAGACAGTACGACGGGCGACGGCGATTGTGGGCTCTCCAAACCTATCAAAAAACGCGTGGACACGGCAGGCAAATGCCGGGGCTATCTTTGAGACGCGTACAAATACATCACTGTGGGACAAGTTTGTTGAACTCTTTGAGGAGCATCGGTCCTACAATAATGAAGGCCCATTTCTTGATGATCTAACGGAGCGATTGGAACGGACACCTGACGATCGGGCAGACGTGATTTCGCTGTACACTGAAGGGAAAGTAAAGACCCGTGATGAGGTAAGCGAGCTCCATGGGCGGCTTGACGAGCGTATTGAATCCGAGGTGGATGAGGTTAGTCTTGTACTTAGCGATGAGACGGAGCCAAGCGAAGGGGTTGAACAGGAACTTGCCGCTAATTCTGAGTTAGAGGCTGAGTCAAGTAGGTCATCAGCTAAAAAACTAGATCCGACCGATGAAAATACAACTCGTATCAATCTCTCTCTGGTGGGACACAGCGATGAGGCAATTGAAACCCTCTCCCGAATGACGGATTACGATGCATCATTATCAGATGATTCCCTCACCACGACACCACAGGCTGTCCAACAGTACAAGCGCGATGTATACGAAGTCCCAACGATGCGCGTCCAACGAACACAACCCGCAGATGCTGATACCATTGAGTTCTGCAATACGCTCAGTTTGCATGCTGACGGACAAGTCTATCGCGTTGGACAACCACTTCCTGACGATCCCTCGGTCGTTGATACTGCTCTCTCGGATTTAGAGGAGTACTTTGAGACAGTTGATAAGTACGGCAACTGCAACGATGCGGGCGCGGTGAAAGCACATATGGCTGAGGCGTTACTGTGGATGTTTTGGGCACCCTTTGCAAATCGTGATGCTGCGTTCTACGACCAATATGGGATTGATCTCGACAAGGCACTTCCCAATCTCTACATCTATGGAGAGTCTGACGCCGGGAAAGGAACCTTTGCACAGTTCGCGCTCTCAATGATTAGTGGGGGTCGAGTTGCCACCCCAGTTGACGCTGATGAAGTTGGTAAGCGGAAAGTCCGTGGTATGCGGTCTGCAAATACCGCCTTTCCTGTTGTTGTAGACGATATCACAAAAGACACGGTCAATCGATTAGATACATTCCGAAACTACTGGGGCAGTTGGACTCCAGAGGCAAGCTTTCCGCTGTTCGCATTTATTAGCAACGACAAACGGCCTGACGAGTGGTTTAGGAACCGCTCCAAGATTCTCCATTTTAACGTGAATTTCGACACGAGCTACAAGGGTGAAGCCGAAGTCAACCGCCTCATTGAGCAGGATAATCCAGTGTTCCTCTGGTTTACTCATAAGATGCTAACCCGTGAGTTGGCACTCTCGGATGATGATGATGCGTTACGGACGGCTCGTACGGTGATATTAGAATTATATGACTATGCTGATCGCCCAGTACCGGAGTGGTTCCCACGCCAGCCAGCCGAAGAGGAGCACGACGCTGGCCGTGATCGGTGGTTTGACTTGCTTGACCGAGAAGACGTTACAGCCGAGGACCAAGGCGACCGACTGCGTATTTCCTTTCCTGAGGAGATGTCAACTGATACATACACGTATGCTCGGGATCCACCAACGGTTGCGCGAGTCGAACGACGCGGCCGTGATTTGCTCATTAAATCACCAGATGAGTTTCTTGATTGGTTGGGGGACCACCCAGCTGGCGTTGACCTGAATAACCGGACCTCCGACGATGCAGACCCAAGCCAGGCTGATACTGGTGGCAAGGTACTTGATCGCGTCCGATCACTTTTCAGTTGATCCTTAGCTCAAAGCTTGTCAGGGTCCAGGCTCCGATCACTGCCATATGTCGATCGTTGTATCGATACAATCCCTCTCAACAACCATTGTTACAATTTGCGTACAGTTCGCTATTGGAGATGGCACCGAGAGCAACGACCTGTGGATGGGGACACGGCTCCGGTAATCACATGCCGGTGTCCGGATCGGCGTTCTTAGATAGCGTTCATTTCTAAGCTCTTGTCTTCAACTATCACTCAGTTTGAATAAATGCATCCACACAGACGCTTCGATCCGGCCGGACCATCACCGGGTTGAGATCTAGCGCCATGACATCCTTTCGCTTGGCAACAAGCGTTCCAACTTTTGTAATGAGTTGTGCCAGACTCCCCAGTGATGCATCCTCACCAAACTCATGGGCAAACAGCGCCGGCAGATCCGTTCGTTGCAAGGCGCCATAGGCATCGCCTTTCCCAAAGGGGGCCACAAGATGGGTTGTATCTTTCAGTGCTTCGACCTGGGTTCCTCCGGAGCCAACGGTCACCACCGGCCCGAGATGAGGATCCTGTGAGGCCCCCACAAGCGCCTCTACGCCGCTGTCAATCATCTCCTGGACAAGCACGCCCTCGATATCCGCATCCGGGTAATGCTCAAAGACCGCGGCGACAATCTCCTCGTAGGCTCGCTGAGCCTCTGTTGGCGATGCAACGCCAACCTGGACGGCGCCAATCTGATTACGATGGGCGACATCCGGTGAGTCAATTTTCATCACAACTGGTGGTCCGGTTTGACTGGTATACCGGGCAGCCTCCTCACTTGAGGTTGCCAGTTTGGCCTCCGCCAAGTCAATGCCATAGTCCGTTAACAGCTGTGTTGCCTCGTCCCAGGTGACCGTTCCCTGGCTTGAGAGATCCGATGACACGCGGTTGGTCATCTCGAATGGTGGCCGCCCAACCAGCCGATCACGAGCCGCATCAAACTGCACCAGTGAGGCGACGGCATCCATCGCCTTGGCGGGTTGATAAAACAGCGGGACCTCCTGCCGGACTCGCTCGTATGGCTGGGGATCATCACGTGTATCCGGCTCCTTGCGCCCTGTCCAGACGAAAATAACCGGATCATCGGTCATCTCGGTGAGTGTACATAGGTGATCGGCAATCATCGCGGCGTCCTCATCAACCGCCGATAGGGCAATTCCAAAGACATACGCGTCAAATCGTGGATCGGCAAACAGTTCCTCGGCAATCGATGGGAGAATCTCCGCGCCGGCAGCCCGGATATCAACCGGATTGTGCAACTCTCCGAAGGTTAACAGGCCATCCATATCAAGCAACGCCTGCTCCGTCTCCGGTGTTAACTGTGGTAATGCCAGTCCTCGCTCCTCCGCGAGGTCAGCCAGCAGCGTTGCCAGCCCCCCACTGGTTGAGGCAACACAGACCCGGGATGAATCCGGTGGGTCAAAGGCAACATGCGCACTGGCCCGACTCAACAGATCTGGGATATCAGGCACACGCTCGATGCCCGCCTGTCCGAATGCCGCATCCCAAACGGCATCATTCCCGGTTAACGCTCCTGTGTGTGACTCGGCGGCCTGCTGGGCCACTTCCGAACTCCCGGTTTTAACCGCCAGAATCGGCGTGCCTGCGGCCACCGTCTCTCGGGCCACCTCAATAAATCGTCGAGGCTCGGTCACCCCCTCGATATAGGCGCAGATCACCTCACAATCCGGATCCGCAGCCAGATACTCAATATAATCGGCCAGACTCAGATCCGCCTCATTCCCGGTTGAGATGATATGCGAGAAGTGAATATCCTCATCGGCCGCATTCTCGAAGAACGTCGCAAAGGACAATGCCCCGGACTGACTTGCCAAGCCGATATGTCCTGGCTGAGGCTCTCGCGAACACAGTCCGGTAAGCACAAGCCCGGCTTGGGCGTTAGCCAGTCCAATGCAGTTTGGCCCGGCAACATTAATACCCGTCTCCTCGGCCACAGCGGTGAGTTCAGCCTCCAGTTCAACCCCTCGCTCATCGGCCTCGCTAAATCCGGTAGTGATCACCAACGCCGCCGGAACGCCATGCTCGCCCGCTTCCTGAACAACGTCGATAACAATCTCACGGGGAACGACCACGACTGCGAGATCAACCGTCTCGGGCACCTCCGAGAGACTATCATAACACGGCCGATCCCATGCTTGTTCTCGATTGGGGTTTACGAGATAAACATCGCCGTCATACCCATATGACAGCAGGTTATCGGTGATCCGTGAGGCATACCATGAGTCCGGGCTGGCCCCAACAATGGCTAATGACTGGGGATCAAATAACGAGTCTAATTTGATACGCGAGTCACTCATACTCATGCCCCGTCCTATGCTCAGGCCCGTGTATTAGCGTGTATGTTGTGGCAATAATTCGACTATAGTGACGCAGACGTTAGCAAATATCGCCGTAATGTGCGCCGATTATGATGCATCGCCACCGAATAGTCGTGCTATGTCAACTGTACTTCGGCGAACACAACTCGCCGTCCCGGCAAGCGATCTCAACATGATGGCCAACGCTGCGGACAGTGCTGCCGATGAGGTCTTCCTTGATCTGGAGGACTCTGTTGCCCCCTCCGCGAAAGTCGCGGCTCGTGAGACGCTTATCGAGGCTGTGGCCGATAATGACTGGTCGGATACCATTCTCTCTTTTCGGATGAACGGTATCGACACCCAGTGGTGGTATGACGATCTCATCACGGTCATTGAGGCCGTCGGTGAGACGATTGATGATATTATCGTGCCCATGGTTGCCGGGCCAAGCGATATTCATACCGTCGAGAATCTCCTTCGCCAGCTTGAGGTCAACAACGACCTTCCTGTCGGGGCAATTGGGCTTGAACCACAAATTGAGGATGGCGAGGGAATGCACAACGTCCACGAAATCGCTCATGCCTCCGATCGGCTTGCAAGTATGATCTTTGGCCCCGGGGATTACTCCGCCGCAATGGGCACTCCCGGGCTTGATATTGGGCAGTTCCCTGAGTATCCCGGACACTACTGGCATTATGCCCTGTCGGAGGTCAACGCGGCCGCCAAAAGCGCCGGGCTCCCCTGTATTGATGGCCCCTATGCCGATATTGAGGACGCCGAGGGCTATCGCCAGTCCGCACAGCGAGCCAACATGCTAGGCTGTGATGGCAAGTGGGTGATCCATCCGAGTCAGATTACGATCGCAAATGAGGTCTTCGCACCCGATCCTGAGGTGGCCAAGCGTGCGCAACGGATTGTCGAGGCCTACGCTGAGGCCCAAGAGGAGGGTCGTGGTGCCGTGGAAGTTGATGGCCAACTTGTTGATGAGGCGACCAACAAGATGGCACAGGATATCGTCGAGACAGCACAAGCAGCAGATATCCTCTAAGGAGCCGGTCACATTGACCGTCCCGGATGTCCGGAGCCCTTCTGGTGGGACAAGCCGGGGACTTCGAGGAAAGAGTCAAGCATCGCCGTGTCGTCATCGTGTTTAATGGCAGCCTCGACGCTTGCCGAACCGACCGTTCTTGCGGCTGCCAAACAGCATTTGCTCCCGGCCGATCGCCCGGCGCAGTATGCTGTTACGGACACGCAGTTTGCCACTGATCAGTGGCGTGTTGATGAACCGATTGACGATCACATTCGGGACATCCTCGCCCCTTACAACCGCGTGGCTGTCGGCTCAGGCTACCCGGATATGGTTGCGACAACCCCATTGACCGATGATCTGGTGGTCAATCCAACAACGCACAATGACCTGCCATTAGTTGCCGTCGAAGCCAAAGGTTACGCCGGGGGCAATGTGGACATTGATCGTGGGCTTTCACAGGCTCATGACCGTCTGTCGGAAGCTAATGTTGCTTACCTGGCTGCCCCCGCCCCTGGAATCGATGCAGCTGCCAAGCGTCAGGCTCAGGCGCTTAATGTTGGCCTGGTCGGTGTCCATGCTGTGGACACAGCTGAGATTATCCAATCGCCGCGTGTTGTCGGGACCGGAGGCCCGGATATTGGCGAGACAATCCGGTTTCAGGCAACCGCACAGGGTGTCGCCGACCAGTCTTTTGGACTCAACCATCCGAAAAACTACATCGCATATCCGTTGGCCGTCGCCCATGACCGTCCAACAGAGTCCGTCATGGCCGAGTACGTGGTTGGGGCCGTTGACGATGCTCGCCGTGGGGCCGTGTTTCTTGGCCTCATTAATGAGACGCCACGAGGCCCGAAGGTAACCAGCCTTGGTCAGGAAGTGACCCGCTATGCGATTGACCTTGACGGCGACCTCACTACAGCACTTAGCCGGTTTGTGGACTGGCAACGGTCACGCAAGCGTTTTGTCGATATTGCCGGCCCATGGGGCGGGATTGTGCGCTGGATTGTATATGCATATCCGGCCACCGAGCGTCTTGTCGACGTGCTCCAGTCGCTTCACCACCAGGGCATCGAGACACCCAGTCTTCGACAGTTTGTACTCGAACTGTATGACCGTTATCCGACCTTTGCCGTTGAGCTGTTTATTCGGGGGACCGACACCGCCCGCGAGCGAGTCTTTGCCAGCGAGACAACGCTTGATCAGGCGGCGTTGGCTGATGGCACTGTCTATGCCTCACCAACCGTCTTTCAACTCAAGGCCATGCTTTTTCATGCCGGCATTGTCGCCGACCGCGGCAAAGAGCCCCACCGGCTTGATCCAACCGAGGATATCTGGGCGCTTCGACAGCCGGAGATTTAACCGACTACTTGTTTGTGATGCTGATCCCCTGGTTGAAATGCGCGTTAATAAGCGCTGTATCGTATTCCCAGTTTGTGCCTGGTCCCTGATTGCTTCCGGCCGGATTGAATGCCCGACTGGTCCCTCTGAGGTGGATACGATAGGCTCCCTGCGGATAGCTGGCCGGCACTTTAAACACAACCGTCTGTGTATGCGAACGCGTACCGACTGACTCATGCCAGTAGGTATATTCATTTTGGCTACTTGTTGCTGGGGCGATCACCGTCGGTGTGTTTTCACAGCCATGGGCTGAGGCCCGGACACTGCGGAAATGCTCACCCCACGCCCGAAAGGTTACTTTAATTCCGATATCGTCACCTGGTGTCCGTTCAATCCGTGGACACTCCTCGGTGATATCATGTTCGGCAGTCAACTCGTCGTTCTCATTCAGGGGCCCCCAGACGAGTGTGCTAATGTTGAGGTGGGGCTGTCGGTTATCGACCGTAATCGTATAGGTCGGTGATGTGATCTCCAGTGGCTCCATGTCGCTATCGCCTAACTGTATCGAAACCTCGTAGGTCCCGTTTTGATACCCCCGCGTGTTCCAATTAAAGAACCAAAACGGGAATACCAGTGGATTATCATTGAGTGACTCGCCATAATACTCCTCAAGAGTCGGGATATCGGCAATGTGATACCACCCCTCACTGACCGGCGTCACGTGATATGGATCGCGTCCAATCGCCGGGACATGCCATTCGTGGCCGGTAAATGGCTGTTCAGCGCCTCCT
>JBEQBL010000044.1:0-2189 GCA_041639835.1 Salinarchaeum sp. | reverse complement strand
TCATGAGAATACATTACACGGTAGTACGTTGCTTCCTCAAACCGATGGCAGCCATGGAGTTGTAGCGTCTTGGCAAACGGCGCAGTGCCATCCGGCTGTCCCCCACTTGTGGGCCGTGGTCTGTTAATCTGTGTTGCATAGCCGGTTGTCTGGTCGTACATCGGCGATTGGGTTGGCATCAGTCCGATTGACTCGATTGACGGGTTCTCACACTCAAGATTTTCCGGAGTCAATCCCTCACAGTTTGGAATTGAGTGTGCCTCATCATCCGCAATGAGATCGACATCTAACGACCCGGATTCGTTCCAGCGAACATCAAAGTACCCCTCAGAATAGATGGTCTCCTTATCCCCATCACCGTCGGTATCCTGTGTGACTCGGAAGGTGATATCCGGAACGTCAATGATTGTTCGCCACTCTGGCATGACCACGTCACGACACCTGAGAAACGGACCGATAACGCGGTCTGGATCAACGGCCCGAAGTACCTCCGGATCAACCGGCAGGTCCTCATTGAGGTGTTCAACCCGCGCATCCGGCTCGGGACCTCGAAACCCTGGGGGAAGCGGCGGTTCCGGAGGGTTCGGAAATGCCGGGCGATCAAGCTGGATGTCCGATTCCGAACGCAACTCACCGAAGGACTGGGCCTCGGTTCCCGTATCAAGCTGCATGACTGTCTGCTCTCCAAGCAGGCCACGTGTTCGATCAAAGGTCCCGACATCAAATACCCGGTTAGGCCGCGGATCAGGACGAGGCCCCGGTGGGATCACTGGCTCAGGGAAGACCTCCGGGCGCTGAAGAACATCTCGCAGGCGTGGCCGCACGATATCGGGAAGGCAGATCCGCTTCTCGCGGAAGCTGACCACCCGATCAATGTCCCACATAGGCACGTGGACGCGAAATTCCCCACACTTGTTGGTAGTGGTCGTTGCGATGGTCTCCCGCGTATTACACTGGTATGGAAACAACCAGCCATATGTAAGATCCGGTGGGAAATACGAGAGAAACGAACAGTCGGTATCCTCAATATGGACGGTGGCATTGGGAACTGGGTGATACTCATCAGTGTCAGCATCATAGGTGACAACGCGCCCACAGACCTGCCGAAAGCCAAGCAGATCGGAATCAACGGCATACTCCAGTTGGTCGCGCACAGCACTGGCGGTCACTCCCGTCAGATCGGCGGGAATATCCTCAGCTTGCGTCCGGAGATAGTCGACCTGCTGGGCGGTTAGCTGCCAATCATCCGGAGTAATGTTGTGTGGCTGTTTGACCCGCACCGGATCCTCGGTTGATGGACTGACGGTGGCTTTGATATCCCGGGCAAGAATTTCATCAAACATCGCCACCTCGCGAAGATCCGCTTCGGTTGCATCCTCTAAATCGTCAAGAGTTTTGTAGCCAGCAACGCGCAGGGCCTTTGCTCGCTTGGGGCCGATGCCGGGAATCTTGTCTAAGTCGGTCGGTTCATTTGAGGACATTGATGATCATTTCGGCCCTGTCGGTGACAGGATATCCATTTACTTTGGCTCAATTATATATAACGTTACTTGAAAAATGAGATAACTTACAAAATGAAAACTATGTGGCTGTTTATAAACGATTCAAGCGTTAGACGCCGGCCTGATCTTCGGTATCGGACTGGGCTTGGAGCCAAGGCTTGGTGCTTGCGATGACAATAAGCCGGTCTGTAATATCCTCGATTGTATCAGCCACTTGGTCAAACAGGTGTGCGAGATCCCGGTCAAGTGTCGGATGTGTAGCCCCCGGATCATCGAAGGCAGCGGCAATAGCCTCGTTTCGGATTTCATCGCATGCCCCCTCTGCCGTCCGAATCAGCCGGATCTCATCGACAATTGTTCCATCCTGATCAGAAGCACACAGCAGTGTTGTAAACGTATAGAATGCCTGCCGCAAGCCATCCATTGCTTCGGTGAGCCAGTCGGTCATTTCCTGGAATTTCATGAGACTAACCGGTGACAGGGCTGCTCCGGCTGCCTGCAGTTCATTGGCGATTTGCTCTACCGTATTTGCGATTTCATCAAGTTGCTGATATAGCTCAACGAGATACGGCGAATTGAGATACATCCGCTCTAACCGCAAATATGGATCGGTATCCTCTGTTGTCGCAAGTTTACTTAACTGCTGCTGGGAGCGATCACACTCACTTTCAAGTTGTGCAATGCGAT
>JBEQBL010000043.1:0-10709 GCA_041639835.1 Salinarchaeum sp. | reverse complement strand
CCATTGCGACAAAATTCACACCGACCACAGGAAACGCCGGCTGTTACCGCCACATGATCGCCGACAGCGAATCGGGTTACATCGTCGCCAACGGCCGTAACCACACCTGCGGCATCGCTGCCGGGCGTATGGGGCATTGTCAGATCCAAGCCAGGCAATCCACGGCGGGTCCAGACATCTAGATGATTAAGCGCTCCCGCTTTGACATCAACTAAGACCTCATCCGATGTGACAGTCGGCGCATCACATTCAGCGTACGTAATAACATCCGGCCCTCCATGCTCGGTGATCTGCACCGTATGCATGACAGACACAGGCTGAAGGGAGTATAAAAAACTACTGCCGGCAACCGTCTTATCGCGTCACTCCACAATCCAGGTCAGTTACAGAAATAGACCTGGCGGTCGGAGACTCAGGACAGTAACTCACGCGCGATGGTATTACGTAAAATCTCGCTGGTGCCCTCATAGATCTCATTGAGTTTGGCATCGCGGTAGTACCGTTCCATGGGGAAATCTTTCGTATAGCCATAGCCGCCGTGAATCTGAAGCCCTTCGTTGGCAACCTCACGAGAAACCTCTGAGGCGTATAATTTTGCCTGTGCAGCGTCCTTGACGTATCGTTCCCCACGCATTTTCTTGTCTGCAGCCTCGTGCATCAACAACCGTGCTGCCCGAACTTTGGTATCCATGTCGGCAAGTTTGTGCTGAGTTGCTTGAAACTCCGAAACCTGCTGGCCAAACTGTTCACGCTGCTGGCTGTATTCAACAGCCGCATCTAAGGCAGCCTGTGCAATCCCGACGGACCGGGCAGCAATGGTAATACGACCGGCGTTGAGTGTTTTCAGTGACTGAACAAAGCCTGCACCTTCATCCCCAAGACGGCGCGTTTCCGGAATCCACATATCATCAAACCGCAGTTCAGCTGTCGGGCACCCCTTATCACCCAGTTTGTCTTCGGTCCCCTCAAGAATATACCCATCATCCTCCTCTGGGCGCACGATGAACGAGGAGATCCCATCGTGTCCTGCTTCCGGGTCAGTCTTTGCGAACACAATTATGGTATCCGCAACCGACCCGTTTGATGTCCACAATTTACCGCCGTTGAGCCGGTAGCCGTCACCCTCGGCGTCAGCAATTGTCTGCATGGCGGGCACATCGGACCCTGCATCAGCCTCAGAAAGCGCGAAGGCACCAATTTCTCGGCCTTCTGCAAGCGGGGTGAGATACGTCTCTTTTTGCGTCTCAGATCCAAACTGGTTGAGCATATTCCCCGCCAACGAGGTATGTGCAGCTACGATTGTGCCAAGTCCGCCGGACCCGCGTGCAATTTCAACTAACGCTTCCGGATAGGCATGGTAATCAAGTCCGGCCCCACCGTATTCCTCGGGAAATGGCATCCCCATCAGATCAAGCGACGCAAGCTTATCGATGATCTCCCAGGGGAACTCATCGGTATGATCAATTTCATCGGCCACCGGGACGATTTCCTCGTCGACAAACTCCGCAACCATCTCTTTGATCTGCCGTTGCTCGGTGCTCAGTCGAAGGTCCATACCGGCTGTTACCAATGCACCTACAAAGTGGTTTCTACTGATGTGATCAACGCATAGTACTGAACTGATGTTTGATGATAGAAGCCGATACTCCAATTGCCCCGCCTGCCTGTGGGCCTCCTTTGATCACTCAAACTCCGGGGAACGATTCTCAAGAAATGCTTCGACACCTTCCTGCTGATCCGGCGTACCAAAGAGGCTGGTAAAGCTCCGCTGTTCAAGCGCGAGTCCAGAATCAAGGTCTCCGTCGCGGGCATGATTAAGCGCCTCTTTGGCTGATGCAAGCGCAAAGGAGGGCTTTGCAGCAAGTTCCTCAGCCAGTTCTTGAATCCGATCATCAAAGTCTGCTGCCGGTACAACCTCGCCAACGAGTCCGGCCGCATGAGCCTCCTCAGCGTCCAAGCGCTCACCAAGGTAAATCATGCGCCGCGCCATCTCATCGCCGACAATCCGCGGCAGTCGTTGGGTGCCTCCCCACCCAGGAATAATCCCGAGATCAATCTCAGTCTGACCCATGAGTGCTGTATCACTGGCTACACGCAGATCACAGGCAAGGGCCAGTTCATTGCCACCGCCAAAGGCATACCCATCGATTGCCGCAATTGTCGGTGCCGGAAAGGCCTCAAGCTGGTTTGCAACCCGATGGCCTAATGCCGCCCAATCAGCAGCCTCCTCGGTGGTGAGATCTTGCATGTACGCGATATCAGCACCAGCAATAAACGCATCATTACCGGCACCAGCAAGAATGAGAACATCGGGGCGTTCCTCTTGGAGTGTTGAGAGATGCTCAGACAACTCCTCAAGGGTCTGCACATTCAGTGCATTGTGTGCGTCAACGCGGTCGACAGTCAGGGTCACGATACCCCCATCTCGATCACGACGTACCGTATCAGATGCCATGCCGACAGTACCCACACACCGCAACGTAAATCTTACTGATATCCCCTCTAGCGTATCTCCGCAGTGGGACACAGGCAGAGCCATGTGTCACCCCGGCGATCACTCTTTGAGATGGCGGGCAATGATCTTCTTTTGGATTTCGGAGGTTCCCTCGTAGATTGTGGTAACCTTGGCATCACGATAATAGCGTTCAACATCAAAGTCCTTGGCGTAGCCGTTGCCACCATGGACCTGAATCGCATCATCAGCGACGCTGACGGCAGTTTCACTGGCAAAGTACTTGGCCATGCTCGCGGCCTTGGCGTCAACCCCGGTATCATTTTTTCGGGCTGCATCACGTGTCAACAGCCGGGCAGCCTGGACATCGGTCTGCATGTCCGCCAGTTTCTGTGAGATTGCCTGATGATTGATGATCTCCGTACCGGACTGTTCACGGCGGTTAGCGTAGTCAACGGCATCATCAAGCGCTGCCTGCGCAACGCCAACCGCCTGACTTGCAATTGCAACACGGCCGCCGTTGAGAATCGAGAAGGCTGCTTTTAGCCCCTGTCCGACCTCAGTTAACTGGTTGTCCGCCGGAATGCGAGCATTATTAAAATTGAGTGTGGTTGTATCACTGGCTCGCATACCCAACTTTTCTTCGTGATTACCGACGCTGAGTCCATCAATATCCTTTGGGACTAAAAACTGCGTAACGCTATCGGGGTCGTCGGCGTCGGTCTTTGCAAACAGGATGACAACTCCCGATCGGTCCCCGTTTGTAATCCACTGCTTGGTGCCGTTGATGACAAACTCATCGCCATCTCGACGGGCTTCCGTTGACATTGCAGCCGGATTGGAGCCGGCATCGGGCTCTGAGAGCGCAAATGCGCCGACCGGTCGTCCATCACGCATCTTAGGGAGCCAACGTTGCTTGTGGCGATCAGAGCCAAACTGTCTGATACAGGAAGTTGCCAGGCAATGCACTGATAGCGCTGTTGCCACAGCCAGATGTCCGCGGGCTAACTCCTCATTAATCAGACTGTAGGTAAGCAGATCTGCATCAAAGCCACCATAGTCCGTGGGAATCGTAAGACTCGTCAGATCAAGTGCTGCAAGTTCATCCCAGACATCTTCGGGAAATTCCTGTCGTGTGTCATACTCACCGGCTGCCTCCGCAACTGTCTCGTCAACAAAATCGCGGACCATCTCCTGGACCATCTGCTGTTCGTCGGTAAGTGGCATGATCTCACATTTCACCCATGATAACTAAGAAGTCACGGTCAAGGCCAGTTCGCCGGCGTTGTCAGTCCTGCGAGTCACGAACAACCCAGTGTGTATTATCCTGTCTCCGGAGCGTCGCTTGGTGATCAAGTGTCGCGGTATAGCCTGTTGGCTGGTAGCGTAATGTGTGTGGCGCGTCGATCCGAACAAGATTGCCAATCAGTTGGGCAACCGGTGGCTCCTGGGCGGTTCCGTTGCGATAGATCGTAATAAACTCGTTGCCATCAGCCGTGTCGTGGACGATAAGATGCGCATGCGCCGGAAGCACCCACTGGTGGTCCCCACACGAGACGAGATGGTTCATATGAATATCTGTACTCGTATAGCCTGAATATCCTGCGAAGATGGCTCCGGGTAATGAGTGTCCTGTCCCGTGGATGTCAACACATGGAAAGATTCCGTTAAAAACATACATGGCTATTCTGTTGTATCGATCATGAGCGTCGAACAGCAAGAGAAGATCCGCTGTCTGGTCGCCAAGGTCGGTCTGGATGGCCATGACCGAGGGGCCCATGTGATTGCCCGAGCCTTTCGTGACGCCGGGTTCGAAGTGATCTACTCCGGTCTGCATAATGCCCCAGAGGACATTGTAAAAGCAACTGTCCAGGAGGATGTCGATGTTCTCGGTATTTCCATTCTCTCCGGTGCGCATAACGAACTGGTGCCCGATATTATTGCGGGACTTAAAGAATACGACGCCTTTGATAGCACGCTTATTCTTGTCGGTGGGATCATCCCCGACGATGACGAGGAGTTCCTCTATGAGGAAGGGGTCGATGGGATCTTTGGACCGGGAACGCCAATTGAGGAGACAATTGCATTTATCGAAGAGAACGTCTCGAAAAATGAGTGATGTCGATACGCTGGTATCAGAACTCCTTGATGGGAAGCATCGAGCGCTTGCAGAGGCTATCACAAAGATTGAGAATCGAACCACCGGGTATCGGCAATTAGTGTCAGCCCTACACCCCCACACCGGTGGGGCCGATGTAATTGGCATTACTGGCGCTCCGGGGGCTGGAAAGTCGACGTTAGTGGACAAAATGGCCGAGGCTTATCGTGACCGTGGCGAGACAGTCGGGATCATCGCTATTGATCCCTCCTCTCCGTTTTCCGGTGGAGCGGTCCTTGGAGACCGGATTCGCATGAAATCAACCGTCAGCGATATGCAGGTCTTTTTCCGGTCGATGTCCGCCCGCGGGGCGCTTGGCGGGTTGTCGACAGCCACCACGGACGCGATCAAGGCACTGGATGCCTTTGGCAAGGACAAGGTTATTGTTGAAACCGTTGGGGCCGGACAAAACGAGATTGATATCGTCAAGACAGCCGATACCGTTGCTGTTCTTGTCCCACCGGAATCCGGTGATGATGTCCAGATGCTGAAGGCAGGTATTCTCGAGATTGCGGATGTATTTGTCGTTAATAAGGCCGATCTTGATGGCGCTGACCACACCGTCAACCAGCTACGGGAGATGATCAACATGCAGGATGACGCCCTAACACCGCCGACCGGCCATCATGGCGCTGGATCAATGGAGGACATTACCGTTGAGTTCCCGGATGAAGAGCCCGACGCATGGACGCCACCGGTATTGAAGACTGTCGCCAAAACCGGCGAGGGCGTTGATAGCTTTCTTAGCACCCTTGCAGATCGCACCCAGTGGCTTGCGGAAACTGGTAATGATCGGGTGCAGGAGCGAAAACGGTATGCTTCGGAGATCCGGCGGCTTATTCGGGAAGATGTAGCAATGGCCGTTGAGCGACGACTTGAGGCTTCGGGGGGGATTGAAAAGCAGGTCGATGCGGTTATGCAGCGTGATACCGACCCCTATTCGGTTGCTGATGAGTTGCTTGATGATATTGATCAGGCGCCGTCCATGTCCTCAGAATAACACGCCACGGCAAGCAACAGGAATCACTATGGGCCCATACTCCCGGCCTCAACTGTGATTGGACATCGCACCGGTAGATCAAGACGACGCAAATACATTCTGACTGATCATGTGACAACCATGCGTTCTTGATATGTCCCGTACTGATCTTTGAAGACGTTCATGATTTCGCCCATCGTCGCATAGCATTTGACCGCGTCGATAATATACGGCATAACATTGTCATCATTCTCAACGGCAGTAGCAAGGGCGGTAAGAGCGGCCTCGACAGCATCATCATCGCGGTCTGCCTTGACCGAGGCAAGCCGATCGAGTTGCCGATCACGGACTGCCTCATCGACTGTCAGAATGTCCGGGTCAGTATCCTCTTCGATAGTATACTTGTTTACCCCGACAACAATCTGCTCGTTGTCCTCAACGCGCTGTTGATACTCATAGGCCGAGTCCTGAATCTCTCGGTGGAAATACCCTTGCTCGATCCCACGGAGAATGCCGTCTTTGACCGAGCCATTGCCAAGGTCACGGATTTCCTCAATATAGGCCATGATTTCGGATTCCATCTCGTCGGTGAGCGTTTCAATGGCAAAGCTCCCGCCTAATGGGTCAACAATATCAGCGGCGCCGGACTCCTCAGCAATAATCTGCTGTGTTCGCAAAGCAACGCGAACTGCTTTTTCACTCGGGAGGGCCAGGGCCTCATCAAAGCTGTTGGTGTGTAATGACTGGGTGCCACCGAGCACTCCGGCCAGGGCCTGGATGGTGACCCGAACAATATTGTTAAGCGGCTGCTGGGCTGTCAGCGACTGGCCGGCTGTCTGCGTGTGGAATTTGAGACGCTTCGATGCGGGGGCGTTAGCGTCATACCAGTCTTCCATAATTCGAGCGTAGATCCGCCGTGCCGCACGGAACTTGGCAACTTCTTCAAAAATGGAATTATGCGCATTAAAGAAAAAGGACAACAATGGAGCAAACTCATCGATATCAAGGCCGCGATCCAGACAGTCCTCAACATAGCCAAAGCCATCGGCAAGGGTAAAGGCGGCTTCCTGTGCGGCTGTAGCGCCAGCTTCTCGGATATGATAGCCCGAAATCGACACCGGATGGAAGTTTGGCGTTTCTTCGACGGCAAACTCAATGGTATCCGTGACAATAGCAAGTGATGGTTCCGGGGGCACCGCCCACTCTTTTTGTGCGATAAACTCCTTGAACATATCATTTTGCAAGGTACCACGAATCTCCTCTCGGGGAACACCTTGCTTGTCTGCAAGGGCAATATACATCGCATAAATCACCGGCGCTGAGGGGTTGATTGTAAATGACGTCGAAATTTCACTAATATCGATCCCATCAAACAGGATCTCCATGTCTCGAAGCGTGTCAACAGCCACCCCCTCTTTACCAACCTCACCTTTACTCATCCGATTATCGGAGTCAATACCCATCAGTGTCGGCATATCAAAGGCTGTCGACAGGCCTGTCTGCCCATTCTCGATCAGATAGTGAAACCGCTCATTCGTCTCCTCGGCCGTCCCAAAGCCAGCAAACTGCCGCATTGTCCACGTCCGTCCACGATACATTGTCGGGTAGACACCACGCGTGTACGGAGGCTCGCCGGGGACGCCAATATCCTCGGTATAATCAATATCAGCAATATCCTCGGGGGTATACAGTCGCTTGACTTCCTTGTTTGAAACCGTCGCAAATCGATCCTTCCGTTCGCCAAACTGCTCAAGATACGTGTCTAATGACTCCGCTTCCCAGTCGCGATGCTGGTCACGAATATCACGTAGTTCGTCCTCATCAAACATGAACGAGCGATTGAATGTGAACCATCTAAAAAGTTATCCCTGGGTCAACGTGGACCGCTATCAAATGGTCACCGATCACCTACATGATAAAAGCGCCTTGAGTATCCTTCTCCCGAGAAAGTCCACAGACGGACACTCACGCTGGCGGTAGGACGAGCGGAAAAGGTTTATCAGGATTTACCGATATATACGACTGACTATGCGGGTTGCAGTCATCGTTCGGGAGGTCGCAGAAGTAGATGATAACTTCGAAATCAAGGGCGGATCGATCCCTGATCGGTACCTCGAGTATGATCTGAATGAGTGGGATGATTACGCCGTTGAGGAGGCCGTGCAACTCAAGGAAGCACGTGATGAGGATGTTGATGTTGTTATCGTCACAATTGGGCCCGAACGGAGTGAGGAAACCATGCGCATGGCATTGGCAAAGGGGGCCGACCGAGGCGTGCGAATCTGGGATTCAGCGCTTGAGGAGGTCCCTATGCTGGACGTTGGGACCCGGACACAGCTTTTGACGGCCGCGCTTGAAGCTGAAGATCCGGATCTTGTGCTAACCGGCGTGCAGGCCAGCGACGATGCCTTTGGTGCAACCGGCGTAGCGTTGGCCCGTAAGCTCGGATATGAGTGGGCAGCTGTGGTGAACGATATGAATGTGCCCAACCCGGCTGAACCGGCAGTCGTCAACCGCGAACTTGAGGGTGGCATCGAGGAAGTCACCGAAGTGTCCCTGCCAGCGGTGTTCACCATTCAAACCGGGATCAACGAGCCACGATACGCAAGCCTCATGGGTATTCGGAAGGCCCAAAGCAAGGAACTTCGCGTCTGGGATCTTGCTGACCTCGGAGTTGATACCTCGGCGATTACCTCTTCGCTTGCGCTTGATGCGATGTACAAGCCACGTTCGGACAGTCAAGCGGAGATGATTGAGGGGGCTCCCGAGGAGGCGGCAACCGAACTTGCCGCAGTCCTTCGTGATACGGGGGTGACCGAGGCATGAGTGATGTACTGGTAGTGGCCGAGCATCGTGATGGGGACATACGTGATGTGAGCTATCAGCTTATTTCCGCTGGCCGTGAGCTGGCGGCTGACACCGGTGGACGCGTACATCTTGCCGTGCTTGGCGGTGACGCGGAAGCCATTGCTGATGACCTGACACGGGCTGGAGTGGATCAGATTCATGCAGTACCTCATGAGGAGTCGTTCAATCACGATTTATACGTAAACGGGCTGATGGCACTTGTCGAACAGGAAACACCGCAGTTTATTGTGGCACCTAACTCGGTAAACGGGTTGGATTATGCCCCGGCGGTAGCTGCCGAGCTTGACTGGCCCATTGTCACTGACGCAATTGCCCTTACTCATACCGGGTCGCTAACAGTCACCCGAGAGATGTACGGGTCAAAGGTCCAAACCGACCTGACAGTAACAGACACCAATGCCGTGATCACCGTTCGTAGTACCGAATGGGAGCCCGCCGAAGCTGCTGGTGATGCCCCTATTACAACGCTTGACCTCGACGATGCCGGCCATGGCTTTGGATCACGTGTTATTGAGTTTGAAGAGACTGGTGCTGGCGATGTCGACATCTCGGATGCAGAGTTTATCGTATCAGTTGGCCGCGGTATCGAGGAGGAAGATAATCTTGAGTTGGTAAACGAGTTGGTTGATGCAACCGGGGCGACACTGGCCGCCTCACGTCCAATTGTTGACAATGGCTGGCTCCCGCCAAGCCGACAGGTTGGACAGTCAGGAAAGACCGTCGAGCCGGATGTCTACATTGCCATTGGGATTTCAGGGGCCGTACAGCATCTGGCTGGAATGAAAGGGGCAGATACAATCATCGCCGTTAACACCGATCCAGACGCGCCGATCTTCGAGGAAGCCGACTACGGAGTGAATGGGGACCTGTTTGATGTTATTCCAGCACTTATCGAGGAGTTCGGGGGCACAGCTCCGGATGTCTGATGGCATGAGCACACCCTGGGTGCAAGCCCTAGGCCACCCGTCTCGTATCACCCGTATGCGCGACAGATAACGATTTTCTGCGGTTCTCATCGACACCAACGGTGGCAGGACTTCCGAAGACAATCTTCTGTCGCCGGTCTGGTTCCGCACTCTCACCTTATCATAGATAGCCCATGCTACTTCATTCGGTATTATCAAACGGCTTGTCGTCCATTCTCCGGGGAAGGGACAGAGCGCTATTCAGTTGAGGCGATAATCGGGAATATATTCATCATGAGTGAATATTGTACTTGTATAGTCTGGCACACTATTGTCGTATCATGAACGGATGAGCACGGGGATGTCGGTGGATCATCGCGGCGACATAGCACCATGGTATCATCAGTCCTAGCAACTTTTGTCCAGGGCTTGGGTTATATCAACTAATGGCTAACGACGAGAGGACAGCACCCACATCAGGTGGGCGGCCGAGTAAGGTGGCCCGGTTAATCGAGGAGTATAATCTCAATGGACTGGGTGATGAGTTGGTCGCGCACTGGACAGGAGCCAAAGCACAGCGAAAGAGCCTGCGGGAACTTGCTGACTTCTTTAACAAGCGGTTGATTGAACACCAACTTCGGGAAGCCGGTGAAACACCGATTGCGGGTGAGCCGGCAAACTACTACCGACTGCTTACTGATGACGATGTAAGCAGCGGCACACGCGTGCAGGCCACACAACAACTGTCCGCTACGGGGATTGATATTGAAGCCTTACAGAACGCGTTTGTCTCACGCCAAGCAATTCATACGTATCTTACAAGCGAGCGGGATATCGAATATCAGCGCACGGAGTCGACAATGACCGATCGGATCCGAACGATCAACCGACTCAAAGGGCGGCTTACCTCAGTCACCCAGGATGCTTTAGACACGACAGCCGATGAACCGGACCCGCAGGTCACGGTGCTGGTACAAGTGGAATGCCCCAACTGTGGACGACAACTGGCGGCGGCTGAATACCTCGCTGACGGGTGTCGGTGTACACGATAATGATGCTATGACAGCCATAGGAGTGTCATATCTACTTGCAGTTTCATGACGATAATACATCCGTCATAGAATGGGCTAACGGGCAGTCGATATCGATATTCTTTTTCATGAGGCCCATTAGACACGGCATGACTACGATGAAACAACTTAGTGAGTCGGCTACCATCAGTGTTGAGAACATTGGCGGGATTACCGAAACGTCGGTAACAGTTGCCCCGGGGGTTACAGTACTATCCGGGCGGAATGCCACAAATCGGACATCATTTCTACAGGCAATAAAAGCCGTAATGGAGAT
>JBEQBL010000042.1:0-10813 GCA_041639835.1 Salinarchaeum sp. | reverse complement strand
GTCGTTGATGACGACTGCCCGGGTGACAGCAGGTACCATGCGGTAATAACCGCACCCACAAGTGCCGGTACCCAAAATGCACTGGCTCGATAGAGTAACACAGCTGTTCCAGCCGTTGCCGCTGATATACTACTGCTTGTGACAATCAAAGCCGTAAGCACCGCCTCTGTCCCTCCTGTGCCTCCCGGTGTCGGCGCGACTGCCCCAAGCTTCGCTACCGGTAAGATCAGCAGTAACATTATAAAAGATGGTGATGCCCCAACAGTGACAAGTGCTAGCCACAGGGTTGCGGCGACAACCAGATGCCCACTGATGCCAGCGAGAAAGACACACCCGAGTCGGACAGGGGCTGCCAGCAGCAATTCAACCGCGGTGATCAACCGCTGTAGTCGTGTTCGGACGGCGACCGTCGATGGCGGTGTCACCGTCGGCAGTCGGCCAACTGGTCGGAACAGTCGAGCAAGCACGGCCGCCAGTGAGTCAATATACCATGTTCGATACCGCCAGAGAAGAACACCTCCGACGATTACCGCACCTCCGACTCCAACAAGCCCGATAATCGATGGCCAGCCTACGGTGGTGACCAGCCCGCGAGCACTTAGGTAAACAAGTCCAATGAGCCCTAACAATACTGAGGCAGCATGAACAAGCGTGTTGACCGCACTGATAGCGGCCAGACTCGTTTCGAAGTCTGTGTTCACAGCGCGTTTGATAATAACAGCACTTGCTGGATCACCGCCTAACTGACCGAATGGTGTGATGCTATTTAGAAAGCCAGCAGCAGCGTACAGCCCGAGTGCCTTTGTAAGTCCCAGTCGATGATGGACGACAGTCATGATAATCGCAAGGCCAATGCCCCATAGGACCGTTGCAAGCACGCCTAAGACGATGACTGAGATAGCCCGTGACGGTGTGAGTACCAACAGTGTTTGACGCACCGTGTCGGGGCCGATCACCCAGAAGTATACTCCCAACAGCAGGCCGCCAAGGACTCCTGACCCAATGTAACGACGCAGTTGGGCGGCCAGTCGCACATAGCGACCACGTGGAGAATCAGACCCGGGTACAATCATCAGTCAGTTGTAATACCCAGATCATAGGGTGACGGGGACTTAATCCTTCACAGACGAATCACAGTGGATACCACAGGGCATGATCCCCGAGGCACTCAGCTTAGCTGGTACAGTAACTCCGATATTGTCTGTTCGGTGATACACGCCGGTGGCTATCGGGGGTCCGTGATAAGTTCGTATCGCGGTGGGGTTGTTGCTGTTTCCCGGATAGCGCCGGCCGTAATAAGCCGCTGGAGACGAGATTCGATCTGCTCGACGGAAGCCCCAGTGTACTCAACAAGCATCGCCTGGGTACAAGACTCCTCCTCTAGCAGTGTGAGGATCGTATAATCGGTGTTTGTAAGCTCTATGTCCATTCGATGTATCTTCCCCAGTATACGTGTTGATGACAGCTGTGTTGGTATATCTATTGTCCAACTTCGCGTCTCCGGGACCACATCGGTGTTCTCATCAATCGACAACTATGTTAAATTTACTGTCGTTCAATTAAATATATTCTGAAGTAAGCGCCAAAAATTGCCGAAACTTTTTGATAATGGTTTCGCTAGTGAATACATGTCATCCAGTGATCCAAGCGCAATGCATGCAACAAGTATTGGCGTTGTCAACCCTTACGTGTTAGCCGAGTTAGTTCGGGGGGAGCCAATCCAATGGACGGAAACTGAGACCCGCGCGTGAGTTGAAGAGGTGTTTGAACGCCCGTACGCGGAGCTGTTTGACCCGCAGTATGGGTCCCCACTATATCCGGGGGTTGAGCTGACCGATAACTTTCGCATTCAACAGCAGCCAGTAACTGACGTGCATCTTGACGTTGATATTGAGGATACCGACCCTCGTGGTGATCCGGATCTATCTGGCGTCAGTTCGTTAAGCGAACTGGCCAGTCGTATGGGTGTACAGAACCTCGATGAGTTTGAAATCACACGCTCGGATGTTTCCACCCCAGAGTCGGTTAACTTGGAGATTAAGCGGCCACAGCAAAAGCGCCCGGAGTTCCCGTTACAGGCCCTGCCGAATGAGATCATCAGGTCGATCACCAGTATCGGAGAAACAGCCGAGGAGTGGACACCAAGTGGCGCCGAATGGTCGGATCCAGGAGAGTTTTTCCGTGAAACTGCCGAGTACTTCGATCCGATTCAGGGCGCGGTTGCAAACTGCTATCTCATCGCCGCAATGAGTGCCGTGGCCTGGGCGCAGCCATACCAGATCAAACACCAGACACGGGCCACCGGAGCCAACCAGCAGGATTTTGTTGATATGATTGAGTTCAATGACGGGGGCTCAACAGCAACTGTCGAAGTCTCCGAGGCCCTACCACTACGTAATGGCAACGCGATGTATGCACGATCATCCGAGGACAATGAATTCTGGCCGGGAGTGCTTGAGAAGGCCTATGCGAAGTGGACAACGGGGGTTGGCAGCGATAAGCCGGATATTACGTCGACCGCCTTTGGCGACCCTGTGCATGCGATCAAGGAACTTGTCGGTGGATCAAAATCATATACCGGGACCAGCGGGACTGCTGCCAATTCACTGTGGAGTGAGGTGCGCTCAAATTCCCGCTCATACAAAACATTCAATCCCGGCACCGCCTGGACATACTCTTCTGCAGCGGCAGCTCCCTCGGATATCAATTATAGCGATGCCAATGTTGTCGCCAACCACGCTTACACGGTGTTGGGGTGGGATTACGACGGGGAAGAACGATACATCCTGCTTCGAAACCCGTGGGGACGGACCGAGCCAACTGTTGGACGGATGAATGGGGTGTGGACGCCATACGATGAGTCGTTCTGGCGGCGTCTTGATTTGCCAGCCAATTCCCGGCCGGCAACTCGGGGCTCATTTGCTATCACCGCTGCAACGTTCAAACAGTACTTTGCCGGCTTAGGATTTGTCAGCTAACATAGCCCATCATGTCCCGGTCATATCACACGGGGTCTCATGAACGCTCACATCGGGACCGATCGGGGGCCGCTCCGTGGCATGAAACACTAATCAATTGTCAGCTATTGCGTCCCGCCTGTCTTCCCTTGTTATCTACTCACAATACCAGCCACTCAATTAATGCCCGTGTCCATGCGGGTCGGCTGGCTCCCCCGGAAAGTCCTTTTCACCGGCCTCAATCGGCACCTCAAGCCAGTTTTCCGGTGGTACCATCGGACACTCGTAGGCTCCACTATACGCACAAGTTGGATTATACGCCTCGTTGAAATCAAGAATCCACTCCCCATTGATAAAATGTTCACCGGGCTCAAGATCAAGATATCGTCCGGCACCGTATGTCTCAGTCCCACTTGTTGCATCCCGGAAAGGAACCCATAATCGGTCCGTAGACCGATCGGGCCGATACGCCTGCAACGTCACCGTCGTCTCGGCAAGGTCAATGGTAAATGCCCCCCATCGTAGGTATTGCCGTTTGCCATCGGCGGTCGTCTCAACGGTCACTGTCTTCTTGTGATCGTGTTCCGCAAGTGGGAGGACGAACCGATATTCCGGGTCCGGAGGATAATAGGCCAGGCCCGGGAACGCATCACCTTTCATTTCCGGCGGTAGCGGTGATCGTGGCGAGTGCCCGAAATATTCTCGTCTGGCTGCTCGTGACTGCTCAAGATACGCACGCCAGTCGGCGGGTGAATTGGTATCTGTCATGGGTTGGCTGACGACGGCAGGGAACGTACCAGATGTACACGTCAGTGAAACATATCATCGACAATATTCTTTCTGTTTTCCCTCCGAACACCAGCACTGGTCTCCCGGTTGTCAGTGGTCAGGGGCCTGATCTGTTGTCACTGTATGAATGTGAGCGTAGTGATACCGTGACTATGGCTCAAGCACAGCCCGAAAGCGCGCGTCATTGTTGATCATCCGGTCATACGCTGTGTCGACCTCGGTCAGCGCATACGTCTCAATCTCCGGTGTGATCTCACGCAGAGCACTAAACTCAAGCGTATCTTGAGAGTCCCGGGCATGCCCCGATCCCCAGCCCTCGACAGCGCCACGAGCACCCACAAGATGTTGGGCATCCACCGGCACTGGTTGGCCAGGGATCCCAACAATGACAACTGACCCATCGATACCAAGTCCGCCAATAACCGATGCAATGGCCTCACTTGAGGGGGCCGTTGCCAGAATTACCCGCGCGCCACCTAACTCCTGGAGTCGTTCCGCGGGATCGGTTACTGTGGTATCAATAAAGTGATCGGCTCCAAGAGAGTCAGCCAGCGACTCTTTTTCCTGCGTTCGCGAGATGGCAACTGTCTCAAAGCCGGCTGCGTGGGCATACTGAATGCCAAGATGCCCTAGCCCACCAATGCCGACAACGGCTGCCAGATCACCAGGTCGGGCGTCAGTATGGCGCAACGCATTATACGTGGTCACACCAGCACAAAGCAGTGGGGCCGCATCAACCGCGGCAAGTGACTCCGGAATCGCAGCCAGTGCCTCTGCCGGAACGGTCGTATATTCGGCGTATCCACCATCGAAGGTGAGTCCGGTAATCTCAGCATTTTCACACTGCAAAAACTGTCCTCGTCGACACGGGTCACAGGTGAAACAATGCCCACCGTGCCACCCAGCACCAACGTAATCGCCGGGCTCCCATGCTGTCACCGCCTCACCGACAGCATCAACTCGGCCGGCAATTTCATGTCCTGGAATCCGCGGATAGTCGATATCATACGCTCCATCCTTGACAAACGCATCACTATGACAGATCCCACAGGCGTCAACAGCCACTCGCACCTCGTTTGCATCCGGCTCCGGAATCTCCCGCTCAACAATTTCAAAAGCACCGCCTGGCTCCGAGACAATCGCCGCCTGCATCCTCTCTGGCATGTCCTTCCTCCGGGTGATAGCATCAAAAGCCTACCGCTGATGAGTGATCTCATTCTTGGCGGTACCCGTGTCTTCATCGTTATATTTCGCCGGGATGCTCTCTGGAATACAGCGAAACACTATAGCATGTTACCACATAACAATATATGCGCTCGCCTCGGAGGCGCGGTGATAAAATATCCGGGTACGCTGGCCGGTCACCTCCCATCGACCAGTCCGGCGTAGTCCCAAGACAGGATCCGGTGGGGTGCTTGCACCCAGTCACAAGCGCCACCGACTCTGTCATGTTGTGTTGTGCCGCCCTGCCAGTGGCGGACAGTAGCTGGCATCTCGTTTCCCAGCACCGGGAAACGAGTTTTGCGTGCGCATCCTTCGGTATCTGTTTTGTGTTCTCTTACAGACTTTGTAGGGGGTTATAACGGGATATCGTCTCTGTGTACCGCTTGAGTCGTAGACAGTGCTCCGCAGCTTCCGTTTTGTATATCGAGGCTTACCCGCCCCTGTTGCAGATCACGCAACAGACCACAGGGATGATGCCTGTCCCACTAGACGGACTATATGGATGACACAGGAGAGTCTACTTGCCAATCCGCTGTTTCGGTATGGGATGACCGTTCCTGCTGCGCTGACCGTCGCTTTTGTTGGGTACCAGTTTTTTGATGGCCTCACTCAGTCAGCTCTGTATGCACTTGCTCTGGTCGAACTGCTTGTGACACCGCAGTTTCTCAAATATGCCGCCACATGATAAACTGACCACGACCACTGTTGTTGAGTGAACCCTCATTATCTCGCTGATGATGTCCAGGATTTAGGACTATTGACGCCATTGGCTATCCATGGTCTCTCCTGAGTCTACAGGCAAACGGCTGCGCGATCAGATTATGGCTCCCGACATTGCTGTCATGCCCGGCGTCTATGATGCACTTTCAGGCATGTTGGCCGAACAAGCCGGCTTTGAGACGGTATTTACCTCGGGATTTAGCATTGCAGGCACACAACTTGGCCGGCCGGACCTTGGACTGCTCACAATGCCCGAGAATATTGATCAGATCCGTACAATCGTTGACCGGCTCTCGATTCCGTTGGTTGCTGATCTGGATACGGGCTATGGGAATGCGCTTAATGTCCAACGGACGGTGACACAGGCAATGGACGCTGGCGTTGCCGGGGCTATTTTGGAGGATCAACAGTGGCCAAAGCGATGTGGGCATATGGAAGACAAGCAGGTGGTTGATGCAACGACACACGCCACCCGAATCCAAGCGGCAGCAGATGTTCGTGCTGACCGCGACGACACGTTTCTGATTATTGGCCGCACTGATGCGCGTGAGCCACAGGGCCTTGATGAAGCCATCCGTCGAGGGCACATATACGATGAGGCAGGGGCGGACGTGATTTTCATTGAGGCCCCTCAGTCCCGGGACGAGCTGGTGACAATCGCTGAGGAGTTTGAGACGCCGGTGTTTGCCAACATGATCGAGGGCGGCCAAACGCCGTATCTAACCCCGGACGAACTTGATACCATTGGCTTTGATATCGTTGTGTATCCACTTTCAGGGCTATTTGCGACGACTCACGCACTGAAACATACCTTCGAGACATTGGCAACCGACGGCACAACCGAGGCTGTCAATACTGTTGATTTTGATGAGTTTGAGGAGCTCATCGACGCTGAGACGTTTCGCGCTCGTGAACGCCACTATGCGACCCCCGAGTCCAACAACAGTTAGGGGATACCCCCGGAGACGGAAACAAACGGGTCGGCAAGCCGGCGGGGCCTCATGTCTCCACAGCAGCAAAGATTATATATCTGACTAATCGCGATACAAATAGGTTTAGTTATATGTTTAGCCTCCGGTTACGGCTGGTGGTAGCCGTGGTCATTGTCCGGTGGCACGCAAATTTCATGACGTACGTACAAGCGTCATAAAAATCGACGGTTTATAACAGTACTGTCCTCAGTCTCACGCCATAGAATAGTATGGATCCCTCTGCTGTTCATGCTGTGTCGATTGAGAGCCCCGCAGTGTAACCCTGAAGCCGGTTACACAACCGAACAGGTTGACATGTATAGGTTGATCGTTCCGGGATGTTTCCGGTAACCTCCCGTTTCCGTGTGTTTGCTATCATCAAGTAGTTACCGTGATACTGACGGACGATATCAGACTGTGGTCCTCGACACCCTCGTGCTGAACCAGGCCTGCTTGCCATCTGATCCGATCACCCGCATTGAGAAGACTGGATGATACGTTATCGTTGTTTCTATCAACATGCCATATTGTCAGTCTACCTGGTATTTGCTGTCCAAATACGATAGCTAGACTAACACTTATTTATAAGCGGTATGGCCTGACGGATACATAGCCACATCACCGTTGTGAACGCACCCCGGGGTCAAGCCCTGGGGCAGTCGCCTTGACCGCCTGTACAGGTGATACACGGCGACCGCCCCGGAGTGGGTTCACACTTTGTATTGTCAAATACATACCGCTCTGATCGGTTCTAACGTGTATATATTGATATTATAAAATAACTAATACACCAAGTATGATACGTTGCACGTGTTCGATCACGATTCGACGACGCGGCGGTCAGCACTATTCGGCGTTGGTGCTGGCCTCTCACTGTTTGGGTGGATCTCTGCTGACCGGGGGCAGGATGAGAAGACAGACGCAACACCACTGCAACAGTCCGCATCATCTACGCACACAAGTATTCGCCTTGACCGTATCGGCGGCTATAGTACCGGGGCCGCGTTTGATGCCGGGGGTGCAGAGATTGTTACATATGACAGTCGACAACGACAGGCATACGTCGCCAACGCTGCCGCCGGTGGTGTCGAAATCTTAGATTTGCAGACGCCGTCAGCCCCAACTGCTGTTGAACTCATCGATATCACATCGGCAATTGACTTTCCGGCAGCGGCTGCGGTCACCAGTGTGACCGTGCAGGATGGCCTGCTTGCAGCTGCGGTGGCCAACGAGACCAAGACTGATCCCGGTCGTCTTGTCACTATTGACACGGTAACAGGCGAGGTGGTTGGCTCTGCAACTGTCGGTGCGCTGCCGGATGCCGTTGCGTTGGCACCGGATAATCGGGTCGCGGCGGTGGCCAATGAGGGCGAACCGAGTGAAGACTTCGAGACGGTACCCCAAGGATCAGTGAGTGTTGTTGAACTGTCCTCAACTGGTGCTCCACAGACCGTCGCTACGGCTGACTTTACAGCTTATAACGGCCGCGAAGCTGAGTTGCGTGAGCGTGGAATCCGTCTTTTTGGCCCTGACGGATCACAATCCGCAGCTCAAAATATGGAACCGGAGTATGTGACAATCACACAGGATGGGACGACAGCATGGGTTTCCCTGCAGGAAGCAAATGCCTTTGCTGCTGTTGATCTTGACACAGCGACGGTTACCGGCCTCCACGCGCTTGGATACAAGGATCATATGCTTCCGGATCAGGGCTTTGATGCCAGTGATGCGGACGATGATATCAATATCCAGAACTGGCCCACCAAGGGCATTTACAATCCTGACGGGATTGATACGTACAGCCTCGGTGGAGAGACATTTATCATCTCGGCTAATGAGGGGGATTCACGGGATTATGATGGATACAGTGAGGAAGTTGAGGTAAGTGATCTTGATCTTGATCCAGAGGCATTTGATATTGATCGGATTCCAGGCGTCGATAGTGTTGAGGAACTGCAGGCCGCCGACAATCTCGGGAATCTGAAAACAACAACCGCAAACGGAGACGTTGATGGTGATGGCCAGCATGAGGAGATTTACTCCTATGGAGCCCGCTCATTTTCAATCTGGGACACGGACGGCAATCGTCTCTTTGACAGCGGTGATACCTTCGAGCATGTTACCGCTGAGCGGTATCCGGAGCATTTTAACAACGACAACGATGCGAGCGATCCGGACGGGCGAAGCAATGACAAGGGTCCCGAACCTGAGGGCGTATCGGTTGGGGCGATCAATAACCGACGTTACGCGTTTATTTCCTTTGAGCGGATGAGCGGCATTGTTGTATATGAGGTCACAACCCCCGAAAATGCATCATTTGTACAGTACATCAACCCGCGAAACTTTGATGTCGATATCGAGGCCGACATTATCAACGGCGATCAGCCCCCTGCAGCCGCTGGTGACGTCGGGACCGAGGATGTCACGTTTATTCCAGCAGCTGACAGTCCCATTACTGCGCCACTTGTGCTGACAGCAAACGAGGCCAGCGGGACTGTAGGCATCTTTCGAGTCACCCGCCTTCCGTAGTCACACACGGAATTATCGCCCTCACTGTGGTGCCGTGTCCTCTTTCTGACAGGGTGAGTCGACAGTTGACTCCTGATAGTGGGCACCAGGAGAAACGCAGCAACTGATATGAGGGTTGCTCCCAATAAGCAGATGTGATTGATTTACCTGAAACAAGTTCCCTGTCGCCGGCAGATATCGCGCCACACGCTGATCTTGCCGGCGCTGATCTCACTGACGCATCGCTGCGAGGTGTTGATCTTTCCGGTGCCGACCTACGTGAGGCTTCGCTCAAGGGTGCTGACCTTGGCGGTGCCATGCTGTCGGAAGCAACCCTTGATCGCGCTGATCTGTCCGATGCCTTTCTTGGAACGGCAACACTCGTTGATACAACCGGCGTTCAAGCCACCTTTGCAGGCGCAGATATTAGGGAGGCAACGCTAACCGACGCAACGCTTGATCAGGCTGATCTCACAGACGCGTTTCTCAACACGGCCGAGTTGTCTGCGGTCTCTCTCATGCAAGCAACGCTTGTCGACGCTGACCTTGGTGCGACCACGATCGCTGGGGGATCATTTCACAATGCGGATCTGACGAATACCTCTTTTTATAAGGCGACGTTGGACGAGGTGGATCTCTCAGGGGCAACCCTTACCGATACCGTCTTTCGGAAGGCAACACTCTCATCGGTGAATATCCAGGCGGCAACACGGGATGGAACGGCGGTTACACGTACAATGCTGGCAGATGCTGGAGCGACAATATCCAACGACGACTAATCTGCCTCTTTGATACTGATTTCTGATACAACGTTGATGTGCGCGTAATTGTGTCAAGAGAAGTATGAGATGAGAGCTCATCCCCACCCGTAGCGATCCTATTCAATATGTTCTCACACAGTTAGGAACTATTTGGTGTCCACCGCCGCCGCCGGCGTAGTTACCGCCACCGCCACGGACGGTGCTGATTGTGCAATTAAGCACCCAACTTTTATTTCTGGCCCGACAAGTATCCAGCAATGCATCGCCGTCACGCAATCCTCGCGTGCGCTGCCGGCACCGCCTCGCTTGCTGGGTGTATGAGTTACTTTGAGTCCGATGATTCGTCCCCGGAAACTGGTCCTGAGAATGACTCAGTACCGACAAATGACACGACTGATACCAGTCCTGAGAGCGACAATGAGAGTGATAACGAGTCCACACAGAATGACCCACCCGATCAAGAGGACTCCCTTTCCGATGTTGAGGCTGTTCAACCTGCCATTGAGACACTCAACACATCACTACAGCGGTACGTCGAAAACGCCCCTGGCGAAGAGCCAACGGTTCTGACGGTAAACTCCACCTCGGAGGAGTTTGACTTTATTCCGGTTGTGAACACCGCTCGGGATGTTGAGGGAGAACTTGAGTCAGCACGCCTGCAAAGTAACGAAGATCGACTGATCAGGGCGATTGACGCCCTTCGTCAAGAACGGCAAATTATCGATCAGATGGCTCGCACACAGGATTATGGCCAACAGGCTGTCACGGCTGCACGCGACTACTTAGCGGCGATTCAGGACAATCGCGGTCTCCGCTCTGGTCGCAATACCCTCGTTAACGCAACAGAAGACTTCGCCGAGGCAATTGACGCATTCGCAACAGC
>JBEQBL010000041.1:0-11149 GCA_041639835.1 Salinarchaeum sp. | reverse complement strand
GGCCAGTTTTTTTCGTTTGCCGTGCTCGATACACTCGATGTCCTCGACGAGCGGCACAATATTGTTGCGCCAATCACGGACCGGCTTGTCTCGTACTGTCTGGAGAACGCGTTGCTCGTCTCGCTGGAGGCCCCGAAAACGATCGAAGATCTCCGAGAAGAGCTGGATTTTCCCGATCACCAGATCTACAACAAACTCCGGAGACTCGAAGAAGAGGGACAGATCACCGTCGACCGTAGCGGTCGGCTCAATACGTACCAGCGGGCTGACTGTTGACCACCTCTCACCTCTGAGGGGTGGGTTTTCGCCTTGCACTTTCTATAACGCTACTGGGGGAGCGGGTCGAGTGTCTTGAGCTCATCGGAAAGCCGCCGGGGTTCGTGATCACGAGACTCCTTGATTCTCGAACGAGTTAACCCCGAGACCGTTGACGAAAACACGCGGAAGATGCAAAAATCGAGCGCCACGAATCGGCGCCCCACCCGAACTTTCCCAACGCTGTCACGGACGCACTCAAGTTCGATGAGCCCGATCTTGACGTCGTCAATTGTGGTACACCCCGATAGGTTGCCGTCGAATAGCACCGTTCTCGACGTTGCAGAGAAGCGTCGATTTCGCCCCCTTGTCAAGAGTCCATTGGCTTTAGTTGGCTGGCTCGACGGTGATTCGGAGGTGATACGTGCTGTCGGTGAGCCGGTATCAGGTCACGTCGGGGCCAGCAGCAAGTCACCACTCGTGACAGTCTGTGCTGTTGTTAATAATTTTAATTGGTTTAGTAATAATCATGGCTAGTTGACCGGGGATAAATGATACACGAATTAATAAATGAGGGAAACGAAGTGTCTATTGATGCCCACCGACAGGGAAGCGGGCGACGGCACTGCTGGGGCGGATACAGCACCGACCGGCGGGGCTAGCGATCGTGATACAGCAGCCACGCGTGTCTCAGTTCCAGGGCGAAACTGTGCAGCGTGCGTCGATCCGGTCATAGAGGCGTTGACAGATCATGCGGGCATACAGGAGGTCACCAACCAGCCAGCTACCGGCGAAGTACTGGTCCGATATGACCAATCGGTGGTGACCGACAGCGACATTGCAACGATTGTGACCCACGCCAGTGCCGACACGACGGCGCCGGAGGCCACGGACCCGGCGGATGAGCCGACACAGTTGTTGGCACGCACGGAGATCGTGAAAACGATTCTGAGTGGGCTGCTTGTGGCCCTTGGCTTACTTGTTGAGTTTGTCTTCCCCGGGGCCAACAGTCAAGTCATCGCTGTGTCAGGCAGTGAGATTCACATCGCGGACACGCTGTTTATTGGCGCCATTGCACTCGGCGGGCGACACATTCTCACAGACGGCTATCACTCCGCCCGCAGTCGAGCACTCGATATGGATGTTTTGATGGCAACGGCGATTCTCGGAGCCATCACTGCGAGTCTTATCTTTGGCGAATCCCTGTATTTCGAGGCAGCCACGCTGGTGGTGCTGTTTACCGTTGCTGAACTGCTTGAGGACGCGGCAATGAAACGCGCTCGGCAGTCATTACAGGAACTAGTGAGTCTGGCCCCGGAAACGGCAACGGTCAAGCGAGATGGCACGGAAACAACGGTTCCCGTCGATGAGGTGGCTGTTGGTGACACAATTGTTGTCCGGCCAGGGGAGAAGATCCCGCTTGATGGCACGGTCATCACCGGCGACAGCGCGGTAAACCAGGCCGCGATTACCGGGGAAAGCGTGCCCGTGAATAAAGCCGCCGGTGATGAGGTATACGCTGGGACACTCAACACCGATGGCTATCTGGAGGTTGAAACAACCGCCACAGCAAGTGATACCACACTATCGCAAATTATCGAGATGGTGGCGGATGCACAGTCCGCCAAGACCGATCGGGAACAGTTTGTCGAGCGGTTTGCCGGCTATTATACCCCGGTGGTTGTTCTTTTCGCGATCTGTGTGACACTCGCCAGTCCAGTGCTGCTTGGAACAGGATGGGCAACAGCCGTGGTCTATGGACTAACCCTACTCGTCCTTGCCTGTCCATGTGCATTTGTCATCTCGACACCGGTCTCGGTTGTCTCGGGGATTACCAGTGCCGCAAAAAACGGCGTATTGATCAAAGGCGGCCCTCACTTGGAGGCAATGGGGGCCGTCGACGTTGTTGCCTTTGATAAAACGGGCACCCTCACAACGGGCGAGTTATCCGTCACCGATGTCATCCCATTTAATGAGCACACACCGGAGACCGTGTTACGTCGGGCTGGGGCAATCGAGCAACGAAGTGACCATCCAATCAGTGAGGCGATTGTGGCCGAAGCCGACACACTGGATCTGTCCGACCAGCAGGTCACTGACTTTGAGAGTCTCACCGGTAAAGGTGTCACAGCGACACTTGACGGGACGTCCTATTACGTTGGCAAGCCAGGACTGTTTGAGGACCAGGGCCATGATCTCTCGCATGTGCATCTGGCGACCGATGGCGGGGTCACAAGCGCCGGTGGAACCCAGCAATGCCAGCACGCGCCGTGTCGTGACCTGCTTGCAGAGACAATCCCGGAGTTGCAGGCTGCCGGAAAGACCGTAGTGCTTGTTGGCACCGCCGATGAACTGCTTGGGATCATCGCTGTGGCCGATGAACTGCGCCCGGGGGCCACACGGGTGATTGAACGCCTACACGAACTGGGCGTCAAACAGACGGTCATGCTAACTGGGGATAACCGACGCACAGCACGGGCAATCGCACAGCAGGCAGGGATTGATACGTACCACGCTGAGCTTTTGCCCGAGGATAAGGTCACAACAGTCGAGACACTAACCGAGCAGTATGATGGCGTGGCGATGGTTGGCGATGGGGTCAACGATGCACCGGCATTGGCAACAGCCACCGTTGGGATTGCCATGGGAGCCGCCGGAACAGACACCGCCATTGAAACAGCAGATATCGCACTGATGAACGATGACCTTGCAAAGCTCCCCTATCTCTATACGCTTGCCCACACCGCCAACAGTGTCATTCGACAGAATATCGCGGCTAGTCTGGGGGTCAAAGCAATCCTCGCCATCGGCGTGCCCTTTGGCTATGTGCCAATTTGGTTGGCCGTCTTGGCGGGTGATGCCGGAATGACGACAGCTGTGACCGGGAATGCAATGCGACTCTCACGGGTCCGCCCGGACACAGCACCAACAGAGGAGTGAACGGCCGGCAACGCCGCCAGGACAGTGCAAAAAATGACTCGTATTGTACTCGATACATTCGATCAATTCTTCATTGTTGTCGCTGAAGAACAGATACAAGCATGCGACGGTCGAATGCGACGGCGATGACGCCGGAGTCGTATCGAGATCGTGTTGTTGATCTTACGACCGAACTGATGGAATACCGGTCCACCGAGGACCGTCCGGAGGCAATTGATGCGTGTATGGATCATCTCGCCGATGTCCTTGCTACGGCGGGAATCGAGTATACACGTCATCGGGTAAACGGGGCGCCCTCACTGGTGGCCAGCCTTGATGGCTCACAGACCCCGGAGATCATGTTTCATGGCCATCTTGATGTGGTCCCAGGACAGGAACAGCTGTTTTCTCCCCGTGTCGATGGGAATGAACTCTACGGACGGGGGGCTGCCGACATGAAAGGTGGACTGGCAGCCATGGTGGAGGTGATGACCGATCTTGCACAACGTGAGCCAGCGCCATCGGTTGGTCTGATGATCGTCAGTGACGAGGAACGTGGGGGTAACGACGGTGTTCGCCACCTGCTCAAGGAGGGGTACACCCCGGAGTTTTGCATTACCGGCGAGCCGAATAATCTGTCCGGCCGGATGGATGTCATTATCAAACAAAAAGGCATTCTGCATCTGGAAGTGACTGCCACCGGCAAGTCAGCGCATGCGGCCACCCCGGAGAATGGCGACAACGCCATTGAAAAGCTCATGACAGCGTATCCGGATATCAAGGCGGTATTTGATGCCTATGATGGGGACTGGGGGCCAACGGTGAACTTCGGCCAGATTACCGGCGGCGAAGTGATCAATCAGGTGCCGGATACGGCCAGCATGAAACTTGATATCCGCTATCCGGACCCGGAACTGCGGGATGAGATTCTGTTGGAGTTACGGGAACTGCCGACAGTCGAGATCAAGAGTATTGGAGAGGGCAATCCCGTCGACACAGACCCTGAAAATCCACATGTGAGAGGACTAATGACCCATGCCAAGGCGGCAATGGAGTCACCGGTTAACTTTGCAAACAAGCCCCACGCGAGTGACCTGCGACACTTTGCCAGCGAGGGGATTCCGGGGGTTGCCTTCGGACCGGAAGCATACGGCTCTCATGAGCCATATGAACGGTTATTACTGGACAGTATCGAGCCCTACTGCCAGACGCTGTATGCGTTTGGGGCTAATGGCCCGTATCAATGACCGCAGTTTGATACGACCCGCCGGCGGGAAACACAGGCCCCGCTTCGATCGATAAGAGTGACCCACCGGAGACGATACAACGGGCATTATAGTTCAACGGCGGTATACTCGTCTTGCTCGGTGATTTGATAGGTGAGATCAAGTGCGTCAAACAGCGTCATCAGCTCATCGGTGGCTTCGATTGGAATGTGCTCATCGTCGGTCCGGTACTGGAAAATAAAGGCATCGCGGGAGGCGCCATCAACGCTAAGCCAGTTTGGAATAAATCCGGCTGGCGTCAGTCCGTACTCAAAGACCTTCTCGTAGAATGTTTGCGCGGCGGGATCGTTGGCATCGACAGCCGCCAGCAACTCAGGGCCAGGGTCGGCAATGGCGGTCATAAGATCATCGGGGTTATCGACCCACATGCCCATCTTTGATGCCCTGGTGGCTCGGTCAGTGACCGGCTCACCGGCGTACTCAGCATCAATCTCAAGGGACACGAGTGTTCGGCCAAACCGGTCTCCAATAAGTTCATCAAGAGTATGCGTGACCGTCGAACGGAGCCGGGCGGGAATATACACATCGCGGTCGGCATTAGTAAACCACTCGGGATGGATCATAATCGCCTGACTTTCCCGATACTCGGAGAAATAGCTCGACTGAATGCGTTTCAGAAACGCACCGGGGACAAATCCCCGGGCGCCAAGGTTATGTTGCGAGTAGGGATGACTGGTCACGGCCGCTGAAAAGACCACATCAACATCTGTAGCCTCCTCAAGCACTGATAACCGGTGTTCAAGCAACGTTCGCGCAAGACCGTGGCCCTGATGCTCGGGATGAACAGCAAGGCGACAGATCTCGGCGTTGTGCTCGTAAACGGAATCGTACTGGATCGAGGCCGTTGCGGCAATAGTGCCATCATCGGCTTCGATAACAAACGGCTGGAAGCCATCCGCATCGAAGACCTTCGAGCGGACCGCCTCGGTCGTTTGTAACGGATAGCCGCTATCATCGGGGTAAGCCCCGTCATAGACAGCCGCCATCCCCGCACTGTCGGAAACACTGGCAGTACGCAGTGTGTATCCGGCCGGGAGGTCATCGTCTGTAGTTTGACCCATACAAAAGATGATGAAAGAGGGTCCACTTGAGTATACCGCAGCCGACCTGCCAGCCAGCCATACTACTGTGATCAGACCGTCCCAGCACAGACGGATGCAGCAGACAGCTGTCGCATGGGAAGACTGTATACCCCACTAGATGACAAACAGACACATGAGCAGGAAGCCGGATAGCATCGTGATAGAATGAGTGAGTTGACGGAGCTGATCCGTGAGTTAGTCGCGATCCCCAGCCATGACGATGCGACAGCCACCGGCGATCGAATCGTTCAGTGGCTCCAAGACCAGACCGACGCCACTGTCTACCGCGATGACGCCCCCAGTGGCGGGAATATTATCGCTCGTCGAGGAACAGGCGAGCAAACACTCGCATTTGTCGGGCATCACGATGTGGTCCCGCCGGCACCGGACCAGCAGGCCACAGAGGGGAGGTATCGCGTCTGGCGGGAGGACGACCGTCTCTATGGACGCGGGACTGCGGACATGCTTGGCGGAGTGGCCGCCGGACTCTTAGCCTTTCGTGATGCCAGCCCGAAGACCGAAATCATCTTTGCAAGTTTCGTTGGCGAGGAAGCTGGCGGGATCGGGGCACAACATGCTATTAAGCATGGCTTTGCACCGACGTATGCGATTATCGGCGAGGGATCGGCCGGGTATACAACACCAGGCGTTGTTGATGTCGTCGTCGCACACAAAGGGCGGCAAGGAAGTACGATCACCATCGAGGGCGAGGCCACCCACGCGAGTGTGCCGGAGACCGGGACCAACGCCATCTATCGGGCCTGTGAGATCATCGATCAACTGCGGTCGGTAACACCATCAACATACACCATTGCTGATGAGACACTGGCAGGAACAATGGCTGTCACACAGGTCACCGGAGGCACAGCCTGGAATCAAGTCCCGGCCACTTGTGAACTAACCGTCGATGAGCGGACCGTTCCGGAGGGGACATCCGTCCTGACGGAAGTACAGACCCATCCGGCAGCGACAGTCACCGTTGAACAGGAGCTTCCACCAATGGCCTGTTCACATACAGCCTTTGCACACCAAGTCCAGACAGCCGCCGATAGAGCCCAGGACGGAGTCCCAGCTCAAACCGTCAAGCCACATGCGACTGATGCGGGCTGGCTTGCCGACGCCGGGACCGCCTGTGTTGTCTGTGGGCCAGCCGAAGTTGGCGAAGCACATACCGCTACTGAGAGTGTCTCGGTGCCGATTGTCGAGCAGTGTTATCGGACCTATCGGGCAGCATTGTCGATGGCCCCACCAGAGGCAGGGGATTGATGCCACTGACTCCCTAATCAAAGGCATGTCCTCGGAGACATACGAGGCGTTTCTCGATCGGGTTCGTCGCGTGACGACACTGCAGGATGCAGCCGGAGTCTTACGCTGGGATCAGGAAGTCATGATGCCCGAGGGCGGGACACAAGCCAGATCGACACAGTTGGCGACGATGTCGGCAGTTCGCCACGACCTCCTGACGGAGTCGGATATGGCACAGTGGATTGCAACACTCGATGAAACATCGCTTGATGAGTCACAGGCGGCGATCCTGCGGGAAATCCGTCGTGAACATACCCGTGCCACAGCTGTGCCACAGCAGCTTGTCGAGACAATCTCAAAGCGCACCGGCGAGGCCCATCCGGCCTGGCGGGACGCCAAGGAGGCCGATGACTTCGATCAGTTTGCGCCGATACTTGCGGAGTTAGTGCACCTAAAACAGGAGTATGCAGAGCACATTGATCCGGATCGGGAGCCTTATGCGGTGCTCTTTGATGATTTTGAACCGTATCTTGGGCTTGAGACCGTTGATCAGGTGCTCACAGAACTGCGTGAGGCGTTGGTGCCGTTACTTGAGGCAATTCAGGACAGCGATGTGACACTCGCACAGCCATTTACCGGGACCTATGCGGTCGATCGACAGAAAGCGGTGACACGGAAGATGCTTGATCAGCTTGGATACGACTGGTCACGAGGGCGGCTTGATACGGCACCCCATCCGTTTACCTCCGGGACGCAGTTTGATGCCCGGATCACCACGCGGTTTGATGTTGACGACCCACTAAGCGCGATTACAAGCACGATTCATGAGTTTGGACACGCCCTGTATACGCAGGGACTTCCAGACGATGAGTATGGAACCCCGCTTGGCACGGCCCGTGATTTGGCGGTGCATGAATCACAGTCCCGCTTCTGGGAGAATCATATCGGACGGAGCAAGCCATTTTGGGACCGGATGTTCCCGGTCCTGGCCGATCGCTTCCCGGCGATTGCGACGACAAGTCCACAGGCAGTCTATGAAGCCGCAAATACCGTTGATCCAACCACACTAATTCGCGTTGAAGCCGATGAACTGAGCTATCATCTGCACATTATCATTCGCTATGAGATTGAGCGGGCACTGATCAACGGGGAATTAGACGTTGGGGAGGTTCCGGCGGTCTGGAATGACAAATACGAGTCTTATCTTGGTGTCCGCCCGGAGACGGATACAGAGGGCTGTCTGCAGGATATCCACTGGAGTCACGGGCAGTTTGGCTATTTCCCAACCTACTCACTGGGCAGCGTATTGGCAGCGCAGATTGACGCCACACTGCGGGCAGACCTAAACGTCGATGACTTAGTTGCTCAAGGCGAGTTCGCCCCACTTCGCTCCTGGCTCACCGACCAGATCCACACCCATGGAAGCCGGTATCGGACCAACGAGCTGATCGAACGCGTTACAGACAAACCCCTGACCGCGGCGCCATTTATCGACTATGCGCAGACCAAGTACGGCAATCTATACGACCTTGAGGTGACCTGAAATGGCACCGACCATTGTCACGACCTTGCCGGCGGCAACGGAGATTGTTGCGGCACTTGGCTGTTCGCCGGCCGGGATTTCACACGAGTGCGATTATCCACCGGCGATGACCGATGCGGCCGTCGTAACAACAACAGAGGGCAATGGTGCCTACCGATTGCGAAAGTCAGTTGTCGAGTCAATTGATCCGGATGTTGTCATTACACAAGGGACCTGTGATGTCTGCGCCATTGATTCCAATCAGGTACGGGCCGATCTGGCGGAAACGGACTGCGATCCCACCATCGTCGAGACCGATGTCCACCGACTTGCGGACTTGTACGCTGATATCGACCGGATTGGGGAAGCCATCGGACAGCACGATGCCGCAGTGACACTACGCAAAGACCTACAGGCACGAGTCGAAGCAATCCGAAGCACACCAACGCCGGACACCCCTCAGGTTGCTGTCCTTGACTGGATGGACCCGGTCATGATCGCCGGCCACTGGGTGCCGGAAATGGTCGAGATCATCGGAGCAGCCTACCCACTTGAGGAGGTTGGGCAGTCAGCACGCCCACGGAAATGGGAGACAGTGCGGGGGACTGACCCGGAGATTATCGTCATCGGGCCGTGTGGATACAGTCTTGAACAGACCACCCAGGGGCTGACAGCCCTCATCGAACGTGCCGGCTGGGAGGAACTCCAGGCAGTCAGGGATAATCGGGTTTATATGATGGATGGGAGTCACTATCTCAATCGGCCTGGTCCACGGCTAATTGACACACTTGAGTATCTTGCTGGCATTGTGTATCCAGACCGGTTTGAAACGCCCCCAACGGCTGTCGCTCGGCCGATTGAAACGTGACGCGCTCTCACGAGTAGAGCAGAGGAGGAGGTCAATTAGCCTGTTCGGTCACGATTGTCACCGGAATTGTAAGCAACTGCGCGACGCGTTCTGAAGTACTGCCAAGCAGCTGCCGGTATTCGCCGGACCGATGTCGGTTCCCCACAACAACAAGCCCGATGTCATTATCGGTGGCGTAGTCGACAATCTCCTCATACGGCGTCCCGTAGCGAACGGCGGTTGTAGTTTCAACGTCGGCAGAGGCGGCCTGCTCAGCAACGGCCTTGACGGCCTCATGGCCGGTCTCACGAAGTGATCGTTCAGCGCCTTCGGATTCATGGACAAATTCATCGCCTGAGTAGGCACCATAGACGTTTTCATCAACAACATACAGCACATGCAAGACAGCATCATACCGGACTGCGGCGTCAATAGCATGGTCAATTGCTGAGGCAACCCCATCAGAGCCGTCGGTGGAGACCAGGAGGTGGTCGTACATCAGCGAAGATATAATTGAACCAGTGACATAAATCCGTGGGCGGGGACTTATCGCGGGCGATCCGGTAAAAAGTGATCACCAACCGGGCATCCAACAGAAGAACGCATTTCGTAATCCACTTGCCTGCGTATGTAATATCCGGCAGATAAGCGAGGGTAGCCGAGCCAGGTCAAAGGCGGCGGGCTTAAGACCCGCTCCCGTAGGGGTCCGAGGGTTCGAATCCCTCCCCTCGCATGCGGACATAACGTACATGAGGGTGTCGCCCCTATTGATGGCGATGCCCAAGCGTACGGAGGTGGCACGCCGAGCGTGTGTCACAGCAAGTGATTTTGTTGAGGAGTCGGAGACGATCAGCTATCAGCGAACGGCGTTTCCGGTAACCGTACAGTTTGACGCCCAGGAAGCACAAGTGCAGATTACGGTCCCGACACTTGATGCTGTAACGGCCGATGAGGAGATTGGCTCTGCGGTTGTCGATGGCTGGTTTGAGACCTTACAGTTACGGCTTGAGGATGTTGCAACGGCCACCACACACGACGATGAGGATATTGCGCTGACGGTCACACGCAACGCCGAGGAGATCACCATCACATATCGGATCACGCTCCGACGCCCTGACCAGATGGACAAGGAAGTCAGCGCAATTGCGCAGTTTGTTGAGGGGACTTACTTACAAGGGGTGGTGCCAGGCTATGAGTATGAAGATCCTGTCGCCTCGTTGATGGCCGCCGCCAGCAAACAGGCCGGAAGCGAAGATGTCGATCCAAAACGCGGAGGAACGCCGTTGTGAACTTATCCTAGAGTCAAGCCCCGATACGCTGGGTATCGTCTCGGTAGCCCTGGCACTGGGGACTATCGGTGATGATCGATTGCTGAGATGGCTTGCTCAATGACCGTTTCCAGGGGGGCTGAGGCGTCAATACGGACAAAGCGGTCAGCATCGTCGGCAAGGAGCGTTTCGTAGTTGTCTTGAACGGCTTGAAGATACTCAAACTGTTCAAATTTATTTGCCCGATCACTTCGCTCAACAGCCGTCTCAGGGTCGACATCAAGATACAGGGTAAGATCAGGATACCGTGTGAACGGGTCATGAACACGCTTGATATACGCCATTGGTGACGCAAGCGTATCCGTGAGCGTCGCTGCCTGATAGGCATAGCGAGAATCGATATACCGGTCCGAAATGACAAGTTCATCATCGGCAAGCGCCGGTTCAATAACCGAGGTCAGGTGATCAGCATGATCTGCGGTATACAAGAACAACTCCGCAAGTGAGTCGGCATCATCAGTCCGGATTGATCGCCGGACTGCATCGCCATACCACGATCGCGTCGGTTCGCGGGTAAAGGTACCTGAGTATTCCTCCCGAAGGGCCTCCCAGACGGTCGTTTTGCCACTGCCGTCAAGCCCCTCGATGGTGACCAACATGCCCGTGACTAATTACCCCCGGTGGTTTGGGTGTTCGGGATGACCCGGCGGGCCGGTACCGCAAGG
>JBEQBL010000040.1:0-11291 GCA_041639835.1 Salinarchaeum sp. | reverse complement strand
ACCTGTGCGCTTACCGGCATAATCCGGCCATCAATTTCTGCCCGTCCGGTATCAAGTAGCTCTCGTCCGGGAGTCCCGGCAACCTGATACCCAGTCAGTGTAATTTTGTTGGTTGGATTTGCACGAATGGCTGGAATATATGTCATGGCCGGGCCGCCGGATAACATCCCGGAGGTTGTCACGATGGCTGTGTTTTGTTCTGCAATCCGCTTTCGCTGGCCGTCCCGACCGGTTACAAACCGGGCATGCGAACTGGCCTGTCCCAGTGCCTCCGAATCACGAACAAACTCCGGATGACGCTCAACAAGACGGGTCACACGTTTGCCCATCCCGTCGATGTAACAGTCAATATCATTTGCGGCGCATAACAGCAACATTTCCTGTGTTCGACCAATTCCGAATGCCGGGATAATAACCGTCCCACCCTCCCAGATCGTCTGTTCGACACTTTGTGCAAACTGGTGTTCAAGTTGTTCACGTGGCGGATGTTCGACATCGGAGTATGTGCTTTCACACAGAACGATATCGGCCTCCGGACGGGCTGATGTTCCAGCCACCAGCCGTTGGTCATCGGTATGGAAATCACCGGTATACAACAACCGGGTATCGCCATCGTCTACAAGTACATGAGCACTTCCCGGGATGTGTCCAGCATCATACAGCGTCACCTCGTGTCCGGCGGCCTCGAAGGATTCGCCGTAGGCATGCGTGTGTGAGGCTTGTGGCAGTCGTTTTAGATCGGGTCTGGTAAATGGACAGTCGTAGGTTCCTCCATGTAATTTGAGTGTGTCCTCAGCCAGAACGCGTGTTAGATCCCGTGTTGGTGGTGTCCAGTGAATCGATGGCCGATCATCACCGGCCAGCAAGGATGGGACAGCCCCCACATGATCTAAATGCCCATGACTGACAACAACCGCCTCCGGGCTCGGATCCTCAACCGGAAACTGCGGTGGCGTCTCCGATGCCATGCCATAATCAAGCAGTAACCGGTCATTGACCAGAATCGCACTCCGGCCAATCTCTCGGGCCCCACCTAAAAACCGTATCTCCATTACCCCTTTTTACTCAATCAGGCCGTTTGGGCGCATCGTTTCAGCGCGCATACGCGAGCTTTGGCTCCGGCGATCGTCCGGCTTTTATACATGCTATGCGTTGTACGCTCGTGCGGTCGTTCTCAGAACGCTATCTCCAGCAGACCCGTCGGGAACTTTGGCATGGTTCGCGGGCGGCCTTATCCGGACTTGAACTCCCTCATCGTAAGTGTGTGCTTGAACTTGGCTGTGGGACCGGCGAGTTGACACAGGTGTTAGCTGAGGAGACGTCGTCGTCAACAACGATTATCGCTGTTGATGGCGACCGCACCCATCTTCCTGCTGTCCGTCCGTATGCAACGCCCGTTCAGGCTGATGCCCGTCGGCTGCCGTTTGCTGCTGATAGTGTTGATCTGGCTGTCTGTCAGGCTCTGCTGGTCAATCTTCGGACCCCGGTTCAAGCTGTAACCGAATTTAAACGCGTTTCGACTGGCCTTGTTGGCGCCATTGAACCGGATAACAGTGCTGTTTCGGTTACCTCAACCGTCGATGATGAAGCCCAATTAGCTGCCCGGGCGCGTGATGCATTCGTTGCTGGCATTCCAACTGATCCAACACTTGGGTCTCAGATGGACCAGGTCTTTGCCACTGCCGGGCTCACCGATATTCACACGACCTGTCATGAGTATACCCGAACCGTCGAGGCGCCGTACTCGGACGCGGCGATTACCGCTGCCAGACGCCAAGCAACCGGGGCTGGACTGGCGGCTGATCGTGAGACGCTTTTGGCTGACTCCTTGACACCATCAGAGTACGATCAACTTCGTGCTCACTGGCGGCGTGTCGGGCGTGAGATCGTTGATCAGATGCAAGCCGGGACATATCTTCGTCGGGAAACAATTCCACTGTATGTGACTGTTGGGACTGTCAGCCCCGATTAGTGGTTGTTGGTGGCCTCTCGTGTTTTCGAGTTGCTCACCCGACCGTGAGAAATCCCTGTACCATCGCGGAGGTAATCCATGCGATGCTCGCCCCAATCCACGTTAACACGACAAAGTGCACGAAGGTATTCGCCAAGTGGCCGTCATCGACCATCCGTGCCATCAGTGATGATAAGGCGGCATTTGTAACAAGAATCACCAACAGCAGGTATCGGATAACCGGAATATCATACACCTGCGGATGAATGAAACTTCCAATGTCCATCTGTGCGGTATTCATTCCGACGGACATTCCCGCTAACACCTCCACAACTTCAACTCCAACAAAGAAGGCAAACGCCGAGGCGGCGCTGATTCCATAGAGAAGTCCAATAAACGTAATTGTCGATTGGCTTCGTTGTTCCCGTAACTGTAGTACCTCGTTCATATTCCGGCTAATCAACTCTCCTAACACCTTTGGATCGCCACCCATCTCCCGGCCAACAACATACATTTCGCTGAACTTCTGGACTAAATACGACCGACTTTCGGCGATAAAATGATCCCATGCCTGATCGATATCAATCCGGATGTTCAACCGCCGATACAGGTTGTTTACCGGGTCTGTCAGCGGCCCAAAGTCCCGTGTTCGGAGATCCTCCAAAACTTTCTCTGTCGTTGACTGTTTGACACTCTCCGTTGATCCCAGCGATCGGATGAAATTTGCAAACTCTTCATCCCGTCTCCGAATTCGCTTTTCCTCCCGTCGCATCACCAGTCCGGGTATCAAAAGTGGCGTTGTGGGAATCGCAATATAGAATGGCATCGGGATCTGTTCATGAACATTTGGGGCAAGTGTCCCGATTGGCCAGACACCAAGCGCCGACATCAGGCCGCCAACGACGATGCTAACTGAACCTAACAGACCTGCGGCGACTGCCAGTACGATCCGAATGTCAAACGATTTTCGATAGTTAAGATTATTGTACCAAATTGGATCATTCGGGGTCATTACCTTGACTGCATACAGAAACCCGACCTGCACGAAAATGAAGAGGACAAGCACCGCTGCCACTAACATGATCGGATCTGTTCCGGTCAGAATTGGCAGAACTGTCGCAAACACCAGTGCAAACGTCATCGAAAGAATCATTGAGAGATATAGATCCTTGAGAACGTCCAGATTCTCCAAACTGCTCCGGTAGTGGGTTACGTAATTTCGAATGATTGCATCCTGCTCGGACATCAGAAAATCGCCAAGTTCCTGTCCGGCATTAAGTGTATACGCCATTCGCTCAAGAAACGCTGAAAAATCGTCATCAGGGACTTCCTTTGCTCGGCGGCGGCAGGCTTCGTCAAGACTCTGATTCCAGGTGTCAACCAGCTCGACAATACGACGCATTTCCTCGGCCAAGGCCCGATATTCGGGCTCGTTGGCAAGCGTTCGGAAGACTTCGACACGGTCGATATTTGTCGATGCCAGGATCGTCATATGAGTAATAAACAGGTGTAGACGGTCGCCAATTTCTGCCCGCTGACGGTCCTGCTGTAACTTTGGGTAGACCAATGCGGCAAACAGTCCCAGAATCCCAAGTGCTGGCAGCGGAATTCGCACGACCACCGGGAGTGGGGCAAGCACTGCGGCTGCCGTTGTCGCTGCAAACAGCATCGACGCCGGCAATACAATTAACAGGAGATACCGGCGAACCGGCATCTCCATCTCGTCGTAGGCATCGACGATCTGTGTGATTCCTTCGCCAAGCCCGCCGCTGCCACGTTGGGTTTCTGTAGACATGCTCAGTCAGGTCGTGCTACACCAAACGGAAGCCCCTCAACACCATCCCGCTGGAAGGACTCAATTGCCTCGTTAACCTCGTGATAGCCTAAGATGTTCTCCTGAATGAGCCGTTCGATAATTCGTGCGCGGAAATCAACCTCCTGATAGATCTCGCGGGTGTTCTCATACCCAAGCAGCGTTGCAATCTGTTCCTCAAGGACATACGAGTTGTTTCGCCCCTGGAAGACAATTTCATCCTCTGTTGGGTCCCAGTAGAAGGCCTGTCGGGTGACTACCCCATCCATCTCCTCGGAGTACCCTTCGATTTCCTGAACACTTGTTACCCGCCGGAGGATATCATCTCCTCGTTTGACCCGGTTTTGGAACAGCGCGATATCGGCATTGTCCATGAACGTTTCCGGGACATTAATCGGATCACCGGTAAACCGTTGGATCATCGATACGATATCCGATGCGTGGAAGGTCAACATCACGGGGTGGCCCGTCTGTGCGGCTTGAAACGCCATTCGGCCCTCTTCACCACGGACCTCACCGACAATAATGTAATCCGGTCGTGATCGCAATGCGGCCGCCACCAGATCGAACATATCGACATCGCCTCCCTCCTCACCGCTGCCCTCACGGGTTAACAACTGCTGCCAGTTGTCATGTGGCGGCAGCACCTCAAGTGTATCCTCAGCGGTATAGATTTTCGAGTCCCGGGGAATAAACGACATAATTGCATTCAGTGTCGTTGTCTTCCCGGAGGCCGTTTCTCCGACTACGAAGATGGTCTGTTCGTTTTCCAGGGCTAACCACAGATACGCCGCCAACTCCGGTGAGAGGGTTCCCCAGTTGGTAATCTGCAAGACTGACAGGGGTACCTCGTCACCCTGTCGAATCGTGAGACTCGAGCCCTGTACGGAGACATCATCACTGTAGATGATATTGATCCGTGATCCATCTGGGAGCGTCGAGTCGACAATTGGGTCCGAGTCGGATAGTGGATCGCCCATCCGCTCACCCATGTTCCGTAGCCAGTTGTCAAACCGTTCCTCAGTCTCCCACTCAACGGTCGTCTCAAGCAGCCCAAACACATCGTGATCAACATAGCACTGTTGTGGGCCGATTACGTGGATATCCTCGTTCCCAGGATCGCGCATTACCGGCTCAAGTGGCCCAAACCCAACGATATCCCGGGTCAGCTGGTATCTAATATCCTCGTAGGTTTCCTGACTGACCGCTGTCTTGCCAAGCCCAAGTCGATCAATCAACTGCTCAAGGACTCCCGTGTCACTGCCATTGTCGACACGGATGGTCTCCTCAAGCAGTTCCTGAATCCGCTCATCGTACTCATCGTTTGTCTCCGGGGCCGGCTTATGTGCTGACCGATCAAGCAGTTGACTGCGGATATCATCGTATAATGCCTGTTCGTTTTTATCAAGCGTTGGTTCGATGGCGTAGTATTTTGTATCCCGACCAATGTCGCCGTAAACATGTGAGTAAATGGGCCCGTCAACCGGGTAAATAACATTTGGATGATCAGATTCGTATTCACCGGTTGGCTCTTCGATGAGTTCGGGAAACTCGCCTGTAATCCGCTTAAACTCCTTGAGATGCTGTGCCAAGTGTGGCCGACGGGCTGCTATCTGTCGCAGTTCGGGCGTGATATCACGTGTTCCATGGTCGGCCATAGTTTGTGTCTGTGAGTTTGATTAGGCAACGCTCCGGCTTTCGATCACAATCCCAACGCCAGAGCGTACGGAAAATCCAATTGTGTCCCCAACCTGTTCGCCCATCCCAGTAAACCGTTTGACCGCGATATTCCGCCGAACTTCATTTCCAACCTCTACCATCTGCAATTCCAGATAGACGTCGGCAATCGATCGGAACGGCCCCATCACGTCATCGTCGACGGTCGTTGGGTCGACGGTGAGGATCACAATTTTCCCCTTTGCGATGACTTCCCGAAAGAAATCAATGATCTCAAGTGCCGCCTGTCGCTCTTCTCCCTCTCGCACGAGTTCCTCAAAGTTTGGATCGTTTCGGAGGATGGCATCAAAGGTGTCGATCATAATCACATCGGAGTTCCACATGACATCGGCTTCCATTAACCGTTTGAGCAACTGCATGCGCTCGCTGTCAGATTTGCCACTTCCTTTGAGCGTATCTGTTGTATCAATATCAGCATGGAGAAACAGCACCTGCTCGTTGAGCATGTGCTCTTCCATATTATAATCGAGTGAGTGCATCTGATCGATAAACCCACGGACGGTCAACTCCATTGAGAGAATTGTTACCTGATACTCCTGTTCGCACATTCCGTAGGCTAACCGTTGTGTTAATGCACTCTTGCCGGCCCCGTACTGTCCCTCGACCAGGACAATACTTCCTCGCGGGATTCCTCCCCCGAGTTCATCATTGAGCCGGTCTCGGTCATCAAGTCCAAGCGGAATGAGGTTTGATCCTGTGACACTCATTGTTATCCTCGGAAGTGGATCTGTTCGTGATCCCCGTTGACGGTGATCTGTAGTTGGTTATCGCCGCTGTCAACATACCCACTGTCTGTGATCACGACTTCTACCACATCGTTGCGCGCCCAGTATCCTTCAGCAGAGCCATCAGCCCGCGAAATATCAATATCACTCTCAGACACCAACTGGCCGTTGATGGTTATGACAGTGGCACCTGCATCCGCCGGTAACGGTTCTGTGCCAGTGTTCATTACAAGCACTTTGACGCTACTGCCATCGTAAACCTCCGTTTCATCGCCCGCGGACGGCTGTGTTATAATCTCAATATCGGTTTTAATATCCTCGCTGACGTCAGCACTCCGGTCGGCAACTGAGTTACTGACCTGATCAACCCCAGCAATGAGCACGCCAGCAACTGCTGAGGCGACCATTAACGAGGCAATAAACAGGATCATGTGTGAGACTGAAATCCCGGCCATCGATCAGCTCACCTCCGCCGTATCGGCGATTCCGTTGTCTGTTATGATCGTTACTCGGTCCCCGGTGGTTATTTTGCCGTTGTTATCCTGAATTGATAATGTCTCGCCGGTCAGCCAGAGATCTGTTCCGGTGTGTGCCGTCTCCTCTGGCCCGTAAATAGTCGTATCAAACTCGCTGAGATCCTCATAGCGATTGGCATTCACGACTACCACCGTTGTATCAACCCGCAGGTCTGTTGCTCCGGTGTTTGTCACGTTGATTCGATCTGCCGTCGCCGTCTCGATTTTGATGGCTGTATTTTGCTGATCAAGCAACCGCTCTTCTTGCTGTGCCTTGGCATCAGTCAGCATTTCATTGCTGTTTGACATCGCCGTGTAGGCGGTTCCAAAGGCAATAAACGAGCCAAGCAAGATGATTGCCATCGCGCCGCTTACGCTAAATCCCACGGTGGAGCACCCCTTGGATTATGTTGACGGTAGACCAGTGGGTCCTCGGACCGGCCGTGTCTTCCACCGCCGTCCCGATGTTCTGTGCCGTCGGCCTACGTAATGGTTGGTCGCTCATTATTTTCCGACCCTCAAGCCAAAGGGGGTGACGTATGAATGCCAGTACAGCCAATTACTCGAAGGTAATTACCGCCTGAAAATAAGTCTGTCTGGGTGGGATTCTCACTCAGGCGGAAACACAATATCCGATTCAGCCCGCAACTCCGACAGTAAGTCCTCAATTGTATCATCCGTTGAGAGACCGCGGTCGATCAGAAACTCCTCAAAGGCAGCCACCGGAAACTGGATCGGAACACTTGCCTCTGACAGTAAGATGCCAAGAACGGCTCCTGGTGGCATCTCGGTGTCAACGTTGTTTGCATACCAGACAAGCAGATCATTAAACGCCGTTGTGATATCGTCGGAATGCACAGTGTGATGATCGATATTATCATCCACCTTCATCGACATATAGTATCCAAACTCCGTTGGTGACCGACGAAGTTGTTGCTCATACCACTGTTGGGCTGCCTGGTCATCAAGTGTTGACGACACGTTCACACTCTGGTCAGCCTGGTGTTCGGAGACGTCCGGATCACTGGTTTCATCCGATAGTTGGAGTTCGCTTGGCTCTGGCTCCGCAATCGCTGACCCAGGTGTTTCAGGCTGTTTTGTCTCAACCGCCGGCGGTGTGCCGTCAGCGGACACGACATATCGCCCCTCATCAAGTTCTTCGACCCCATCCTTGTCGGCGAGATCGAGCTCTTCGGGAGCGAGAATCCGACCTTCATCGCTCGCCGGGTCCTCAGGGGCCATACGTATAGCCTCCGAACTGGGATTACATAACGGTTGTTGTGGTCACTAGGCGTCGCCATGGTTGTGAGGAGGCCAACAGTAGGGCCACGGGAATCCTGGCGACTGTGTGATCCGTTTTCTCACTATGGGTGTAAGCTTCTGTCACACATTTCTATAAATCTTAACTCCCTTGGCCGTTGATATCTACATGTGACCTCACGTCGTTCGTTTCTCCATGCGGGTCTTCTTGCTGGTGTTAGCCTTGGAGTGAGTGGCTGTACTGATCTTAGCTCGTCTCCATCGCTACTTCGCGATCTATCAGATCCCAGTGATACTGTTCCGCCAAACTACCATGCTGTCTATGCTTGTCGTCGCGCTGATGTTACGCCCCTGTCCATGACTGCGCTTATTCCCCGTGCCGGTGGTGGGTTTCTTGACGTGCTGGCCGGTGAGTCGTCGTTGCCCTCGCCGGACGCCACAACGGCTATGCGTGGCCAAACATATCGACTCGCAGGCTTTAGTGGCGAACTCGCTATTGCCGAGCCACAGGGACAGAGCTTCGTCGCTGAGGGATCATTTAGTGTTGATGCGTTTGATACCTGGCTTGCGGATAGTCATGACGAGTTAGCGCCTTATCGTGGATACTCACGCCGGAGTTTCACCAACGAAACACCCACCATGGAAGGCTATGGCCTCTCCGATGACCGGATTATCTACGGCACCCGCTCGAACCAGCCTGTTGAGCCGGATTCTGTTCTTCAGACCGAAATTGATGCCGTTGAAGATGATACGGAACCACTTCGTGCGCAGGCGCCATCGCCGCTACTTGTAGACCTTGCTGATCAACTCACCGGCGGCTTCCGTGCCGCAGCACAGTTTGAACTCGTTGCTGAACGTCCTGATACCGGTGTCCAGGCCATTGATACGGTTCTTGCGTCCCTTCGAGCCGTTGGCCTTGCTGCTGTTCCGGAACCTGAAGAGACCACCCTCCGCCGATCTCTCCGTTATCGTCCTGGAACCGTCCCCGATGCGGACGCCATCACAGCAGCGTTGCAGCAGGCAAATGCTGATGAGACATTGCCGGCACCCATTACGACGGACTGGTCAATCGAGACTACGGAAACGACTGCTACTCTCTCGACGACGGTTTCCTCTGAGATGCTTCTTGAAACACCGAAGCAACTCCATATGGCCTTCCCGGCTCCTGGCTATGAGGATCTTTTTACCCCCGTCCAACCCGTTGATTTGGGCCGGGGTCCAATGCCTCGTGTTATTCTCTCAGCCCGTCAGACCGATGCTGGCGAGATTCAACTCACACACGATGGTGGCGACCGGTTGACCAAACAGACTGTCGTTGAGTATACCGCCGATGGGAAGTCCCGCGCAGAAGCATGGCCAACACCCATTGCTGAGGGTGATCAGTTTACGACGACAATGGCCGCTGACCCAGGGACACGACTCCGGGTCCGATGGGCTGTCGATACTTCTGATGAATCGATTATCACGACCGTTCGTATCCCCGAGACATAATCTCCCTCGAGTTATGGATTCGACTGCTTGAGATCGCTCCAGACATCCGCCAGCTTGTTTTTTGCTGCCGTTCGCTGCTTCATCTCAACCTGCACCTCTTCATTGCGTTCTCCGAAGGTGATTGTCACGCCATCGATCTGGCGCCGGTAGACCGTTCGTTGGCGCCCCTCGTCAGCAAACTCCTTGCCCTCTTTCTCAAGAAGACCAAGTTCCTGTAATTCCTCAATCCGGCGATAGCTGGTTGCCATTGGGATATCGAGCTCCTCGCTCAGTTCTTGGGCAGACTTTGGCTGGTGGGTCTGTTGCAAAATCCTCGGGTTGTATTTATTTCCGATAGCCCGAAGGAGCTCGATCCCGTCCATATTACTTATAATACACGTCTGTAAATAAATGACTGCTGTTTCTTTATCGGCTCGTCCCCTGATACTGCCCCTGTCTTTTCGATGGACCGTCGATATGCTTGATGACCGTATTGTGGACTACTCAAGTTCGCTATCCAGTCCCCACTGTTTGGCACGTCGCTTGGCCTCTGTTTGTGCCTGCTCGCGTAGCTCTTTAATACGGGATTGATCCTCAAGAAACGCCGTGAGCGCATCCTCACTTTCCTGTCGCGCCTGTTCCAGTCGCTGTTCTGGTGCCATGGCCCGTGTTCGTTCAGCCAACTGTGGATCTCCAGCTAAGCGTTCGGCTGGCCGCCCTGGTGGCACAAGCAGGCTGTGGTCATTATGAATAGCTGTAAGTCGGGATTCAGACACCGCATATAATTCGACTCGAAACGGCCCAAGTGTTGATAGTTTACTCAGTGCCTGATCCCCAGCGACATCAACTCCAGCGTGGTATGCTGCCATCGGAATGCCATCTGTAAATGTGATCACACCTCGCTCCTCGGCATCAAGAATGAGTGTCTTACCCGGTTCAACTCGCACATACCCGGTAATCTGTTCCTGGAGGACAGTCTCCAGAATTGTTTCAAATTCATCGATAACCCGTGACTGCAACAACCGGCCATCCCCGAGTCCCAGCGGTGGCTCCCGGTCGGGTCGTGTCATGGCGGATCAGGGATGACGGCATTACGAAAACGGTTGGCCATCCGACTCACGGCCTGATCATTAATCTCAAGTTGGTGGGCGATTGCGCAAAACGCAGCGGCCGGTGAAGACTCTGGTGCATACGCCAGTAATGGCTCCCCGGCCTCCCGTGCTTGTCCAACAACCGGCGCTTCTGGAATCGTTCCAAGAATTGGGCCCTCAAAGTATCGTTCCGTATGCTCCGCGATTTGATCAACCGTGTCCGGATCTGTTACCCGGTTGAATATAACGCCTGCATTCCCGGTCCCGTATGCCCGGGCATACTCACGCACTTTCAGTCCGTCACTCAGTGCCGGCACGGTTGGCTGTAGAATTGTGATGGTCCGATCGGCCAGTACGATTGGTAATACGGCACTTTTTGATTCTAATGTTGCTGGGGAATCAAGGATGAGAACATCCGTTGTCTCACCAAGAGTTGCTACAACCTCACGCAATCGATCCGGATCGGCCGCCCGGAAGCCATCCAATTGAGTGCCACACGGGACGATACGCATTCCATACCGATGATAGATTGCATCTTCGATAGCAGCGTCACGCCCAGCAATTAGCAGATCATGCAGGGTTGTATCTACATCCGTCAGTCCTGTATGAAAGAGCAGATTGGCCATACCAGTGTCCGCATCGACGACGGTTACGTCATATTCCTCCGCTAATGCCATTCCTAATGCAACTGCCCCGGTGGTCTTCCCGGTTCCACCTTTCCCACTTGCG
>JBEQBL010000039.1:5024-11534 GCA_041639835.1 Salinarchaeum sp. | reverse complement strand
CAGGTTATGGATAATCGAGGCGAAAGCTTCCGCTTGAGCGCGGGGATGGAGCAGACATGACATGCCACAAACCGCGTGATACAAGCCAGTTGTAATCCAATGTTTGATAGTTCAATACTACAATAACTAAGTAGACATGCGACGTGCTGCTACGGGGAAGCGCTCATGCTCAAGACGGCCACGAGTGCGTCTTGCTCCTCACACTCACATACCTTCGCAGCCCAACCAGTAGCGGTTGGCATGTCACCAGATAGGACTCCCCATCACGTGGCCGCAACGGGGGGTCAGGCCGATAGCTCGGCCCGCTGCTTATGATGCTGGACGCCGGTGAGTGTCACTTCACAATCGGAGGGTAACACCGAGCGGATAGCCAAAACACCACACCCTGTGAGGGGCTGAAGGTGCGTCAGCGAACCCGCAAGTTCACAGCCGGGGTAATCGCCTGACTGGATTACCCACGGAGGAATCCTCGTGCTTTAGCACAGAGAAGAAGTCAATGGGCCTGCTGCCCATGTTCTGGTATGTCGACTGACCGCCATCGCGGCTGCCAAACAGTTCTCGGTAATCCGACTATCAAAGTAATTTGGAAAGACTATATTGGAGTACTGACAACTGCTAAAACATCTTCCTGTGGTTGTTAGTCGGCCGTTGAGACCTGCGGTTGTTCGGTTTGTTTGTCACTCCACGTGAAGTAACTTGCAAGTGCTGGACCAGTGACGTTGTGCCACACACTAAATAGCGCCGGAATAAGTGCCGCCGCCGGCTCGAAAAAGGATGTTGCCAACGCAACGGCAAGTCCACTGTTTTGTAATCCGACTTCAAACGAGGTCGCTCGCACGCGGTCTTCAGACATTCCGAAGAGGCGCCCAATTCCGTAACCCGAGCTCAAGCCAATCCCGTTGTGAAGCACTACCGCAGCTAGCACCAGCGCCCCGGCGGTCAGGATATTCTCGACGTTAGCCCCGACAACACCAGCAACAATGGCGACAATTGCAGCAACGCTAATAACCGGGAACACATCAAGCCCAATCTCCGCTGCGCGAGGGGCTGACTGATCAAGCACATACCGGATTGCAAACCCGGCAATCACCGGGATCAGAACAATCTGGACAATACTTGTAAACATCTCCATGAAGGTCACATCAATACTCTCGCCAAGCAGGTATACCGTCCATGCTGGCATCACGATCGGTGCTGCAAGCGTTGTGACGGTTGTGATGGCCACTGATAGTGCCACATCGCCACGACCAAGATACGCCATTACGTTTGAGGCGGTCCCACCTGGGGCGGCGCCGACAAGAATCAGACCAATCCCAACTGTCGCCGGCAGGTCAAAGGCCAGATACAGTCCGTATGCCGCAAGCGGCATGATCAGCCACTGTGCGCTGGCTCCGATAGCGACATCAACCGGTCGCTCAATCAGCCGCCGGAAGTCAGCCGGCTGGAGGGTCAGTCCCATGCCGAGCATGATCAACCCGAGTAGCGGATTGACATAATCCAGAATTGGAACAAAGGTCTGAGGAATAACAAGTGCTGCCCCGGCAGCAAGGACCACCCAGACAACAAAGTACTTACTTGCAACTTGTGCCACCCGTGAGATTGTGTTACCAGCGCTCATACTATTCACATTGAGACTGCTGGAAAGAATGCTTCGCTCTGTCGTGATACCTGCGAGGGGATAGCAACCTGATCCAGCATGTCAACTGCGAATAGCAACTTGACCCGAGCTGCCGTTGGCTCTTGTCCGTCGGTCTCTGGGATACCAAAGCTTGATGCTGGTCGGTCGCGCACATATAGGAAATACAATATTATTTTGGGCGACAGAAAAAGGTAAGATTATTATATTTGACTTCTAAATTATTAACATAGCATGAGTCCAACACGACGTGACCTTGTCTCGGCTACAGCTAGCCTTGGTGTGGCAGCCATTGCAGGGTGTACGGGTAGCGCTGGGGACCCCACTTCGCAGGCTAATGGCTCCTCTCAAGCGTCAACAGCCGCAGTTGACTCCGTCCAGGCGTCATTTTTCGTCTTTTATGACGCCGTCTCGGCTGTCGCTGGGGACGACCAGTCGGTTGGGTTGCTGGTCCCGTTTGGCCAGCACGGCCATGGATGGAGTCCTGACGCCTCCGTTCGTCAGGATATCCGCGATGCCGACCTCCTCGTTCATGGCCCGGAAACCTTCCAGCCATGGATTGATGATATCCTCGTTGATCTTGAGAACACAGCGACACTCGATATCACCGCCGATATTGATCTCCTACATGCAGATGGCGGTCACGATCACGATGAGACTGCCGACGAGCATACGGGGATTGATCCACACTTCTGGACAGACCCAGTCCGGATGAGCACAGCCGTTGATACAGTCCAACAGCGGCTTGCTGATCTTGATCCGGACAACGCTGCTACCTATAGGGACAATGCACAGGCCCAACAAGAGCAGCTTCAGCAACTTGACGAAGAACTGCAGACGATCGCTGAACAGGCCTCACATGAGATGCTCTTAGTCGCCGGACATAACGCCTTCCGGTATATGGCAGATCAGTACGGGTTCCGTGTCCACGCGCTGACAAATGTCTCCCCGGACGACCGGCCAACACCGCAGGCCATTGAGGAGGCAAACACCGTAATCCAAGAGCATAATCTTGACTACGTCTGTGCTGATCCGATTGAATCCCAGTTTGGCGCTCAACAACTTGTTGAGGATACACAAGCTGCGTCGATACTTGACTTGACAGCAATGCCTGGTCTCACTGACACCTGGCAGGCCAATGACTGGGGCTATGTTGAGATTATGAGAAATGTTAATATCCCAACACTGAAAAAAGCACTTGACGCATAATGGCCGTTATCGAAATCGAGCAACTCACCTTTGCCTATGGCGATCGTCCCGTACTTAAGGATATCTCCCTTGCTGTCGAGGCGGGAGCATTCCTTGGGTTAGTCGGACCCAACGGGTCGGGAAAAACCACTCTGTTGACACTCATGATTGGACTTCAAGCCCCTGACAGTGGAGAGGTTCGACTGTTTGGGGAGCCCGCTTCCACGTTTGATGCCGGTGAACGAATCGGGTATGTGCCACAAACTGTCGCTAATACACGCGGTGAAATGCCTATTACTGTCCGTGAAGTTGTCCGCATGGGCCGGTACCCCCACCGTCTCTGGCGCCGATTTACCGAGGCAGATGAGCGTGCCGTAGCCGAAGCGCTTGAACGCGTTGGTATTACTGATCTTGCCAACAGACGTGTTGGTAACCTCTCCGGCGGACAGCGCCAGCGTGTCTTTATTGCCCGTGCACTGGCCGCTGAGGCCGATCTTTTGGCTCTTGATGAGCCGACCGTTGGAGTTGATGCCGAATCTCGCGAAGCATTTTACGAACTCTTGAGTGAGCTAAACGCGACGGGAATCACCATCATTCTGATCGAGCATGATATCGGTGTTGTAACAAACCATGCCTCGCAGATTGCCTGTTTAAACCAGCAACTCTACTTTCATGGTGATCCGGAGACGTTCCTTGCCACCGATGCACTGGCCGAAGCATACGGGGCTGAGCAACACCTCCTACAGCATAACCACTAATGCTCTCAATTGTTCCTGTACTTGCCGCCACACGCACTGACACTCCCTCAGTTATTGACTGGCTTCTTGCCGTTGTCCTTGAGGACCTTTGGGGAACGTTACTGACAGCCCTTGCAAACCTGACTGGCATTGATATGCTTGGGTTTGCGTTTATGCAACGCGCATATCTGGCTGCGATCTGTGTTGCCATTATTGGTCCCCTCATCGGAAGCTTCCTTGTTCACCGTGAGATGGCGATGATCGCTGATACGCTGGCGCATTCGGCCTTTGCCGGGGTCGCTGCCGGCTTGTTCGTGAATGCTACCCTTGGCGTATCAGCCCCGCCACTTGCGACGGCACTGATTGTTGCGGCCCTTGCCGCAGTGCTTGTACAGGGACTGATCGATCAGGCTGGTGCTTATGCCGATACCTCACTGGCGATGGTTCTTACCGGAGCCTTTGGACTCGGGAGTGTGCTTATTACAGCGACCGATGGCGGAATCGCGGTTGGGATTAATGCCTATCTGTTTGGTTCGCTTGCTACGGTTACCTCAGCAAACGCCGGTATCCTCGTTGCGGTAACACTGCTGGTCGGGGGCATTGTTATGGCTGCCTACCGACCGCTTATCTACATTACCTTTGATGAGGTGGGTGCACAAGCCGCCCGGATTAACGTAGCCTGGTACAATACATTGCTGGCCGTTCTCACGGCTGTTGTCGTCGTTGGTGCGATGCAGATCATGGGTGTCATTCTTGTTGCCGCTATGTTGGTCATCCCAGTTACAACGGCAGCGACCCTCGGAGGATTCAAACGATCAATTATGGGGGCTATCGTCGCCGGGCAATGTGCAACAGTTCTTGGGGTCACACTCTCATACCGCTATGATGTCGCCGCCGGAGGCACCATTGTCCTTGTTGCCATTGGAATTTATCTGCTGGTCAAACTTAGTCTGCGGTTGCGTCACCGATTTGGAACTGCTTCCTCACAGGCGACCGATCATGACGACCGATCACAGACGGTTACTGACGGCGGTGCTGACCGTCATTGAGTGGCTACAAAGGTGATGGCGATATCATCTTCCTGTTGCTGGTATGGATCAAAGTGATCCGATCCAATTATTCCATCCAACGGACAGACACGTTCTCCTACTTTCGGGGTGTCACTTTCGGCCCCCGTCGGCTCGTGTATCGGTACTCCCGCGTCCGACCGCGATGGCCGTTTTGACCCCTTGGATGGGCGCAAACTCGCCGATAGCTGCATGCGCAGCAAGAAGGCCAACGCCGCCGGCCAAAAGGCCATATCGGATCATCGGATCCGGATACACCATTGTGAACAGTCCAACAGTGAAAAATAGGGCTCGAAGGCCAAATGCACCGAACCGGTAGGAGGTGTCAAAGCGATAGTTGATCCCATGAATCATCACGATAGCCCCGACCATAGCAATCCCGCCCGAGATGAAGGCCTCGGTGGTAAATTCGCCGGCAACAAGTTCAGGATGATACAGGAAAGAAAATGGCAGCACAAACAGTGGTGCTGATATTTTGATTGCTTCAAAGCACGTCTCCCAGAAGTCCGACCCCGCAATGCCGGTTGTCACCGCCACACAGGTTGCAATTGGCGGGGTTAATCCGGCCAGAATTGCTGCGTAGAAGACGAAGAAATGCGCTGAAAACTGTGGCAGTCCGAAGTCTCCGGAGAAGGCCGGGGCAACCAGTAGCGCAACAATCGTGTAAGCAGCCGTTGTTGGCATCCCAAGACCAAGCAGAATTGAGATAATCATCCCCAGGATTGCAGCAAGCCACAGCTGCCCTCCGGAGAGATCCAACAACGCCAGTGAGATCGCCGTTGGAACGCCCGTTGTCATCAGAATATCGACGACACCGTTGATTGCTGCAAGAATAATTGCCACTGGTGCCAGCACAATTGCGCCCTCGCGAAAGCCATCACGAGTATCACGAAGCACTGCAAGGGCTCGATCTTTCAGTGACCGTAATGCGGCCGAGCCGGACTGGGTCCCCTGTGCAACGCCTCGTCCAGAGCTTACTGTCTGCTGTATTAGCGGGACTGTAATGCCCATGATGATCATTGCGGTCGCCGTCGCCAGTGCCCCGGTCATGATGGTATAACCGGCCACCCCAAGCAGGTAAATAAGAATCACCAGTGGCACGGAGTATTTCACCATATCGATGACCATTTCGCGGGCAGGCATGCGGTCATCAAAGTACCCTTGCATAGAGATTCCCTCGGTCTGCGGGGCGGCGACATAATGCACGGCAATGACAATTGTAATTACAAGAATCGCTGCCGGGATAAGCCCGGAGGCGATCACATCAAAGTAGGTCACGCCGGAAATCAGCGAGGCCATAATGAACGCTCCCGCACCCATCACCGGTGGGAGTACCTGTCCGGATGTCGAGGCAACGGCTTCAATACCGCCGGCACTTTTCGGCCGGACACCGCTTTCTTTCATCATCGGGATTGTAATTGATCCGGTCATCCCAGCATTAGCTGTCTGACTGCCATTAACAGACCCGATAATGGCACTGGCCACAACGGCCGTCTGTGCCACTCCGGATTTGATGTATTTGGCTGATCGCACTGAGAGGCGCAAAATAAGATCAAAGGCTCCATATGCCTTTAGAAGACCGGCATAGAGGAGGAATGGCGCTATCCACTTGGCCGTAATCTGGTTGAGAAAGCCGAAAAAGCCCTCAACGGAGACGACAAGTGTTCGAAGCGTTCGCTCGACGGTTAGTCCGCCATGGCTGAGGATTCCTGGTGCATAATTGCCAAACAGCCCATAGCCAATCCCAAGTAGAACTACAGCCAGGAACGTAATGCCAAATGCCCGCCATGTGAGATAAATCATGACGAGTGTAAATAGTGCCCCACCGGTAAGCTGGAGACTCGTTGCTTCCCCAAGCCCCTCAATGGCAAGAATCCGGAAG
>JBEQBL010000039.1:0-5014 GCA_041639835.1 Salinarchaeum sp. | reverse complement strand
GAACATGTAAGTGGTGACAGGGACGATAATTGCTGTTGAAAGCAGCAGTAACACCAAGGATAGGTAGTCCTCCTGTTTGAAGACATCAATCAACTCACTGATGATATAGATGATCAGTATGCTTCCAAGGAAGACGATCCCATATCGTGCGGGACTCATCAGTTGGGTCGCGGTATAGTACAGTACGATCAGCCAGAACGGGATTGAGCCGTATGTTAGCAGTGACTCAAGAGTGGCGATATTACGATCCGTATTGAGAGTTACCATTGTTGACGGTGGGGATATTGTTAGTTTCAATTACACAAGGCCGTGTGGTTGAGTGCCCATTCGTCCAAGTGAGGGAATTGGAGAGGTTTAAATTTCGCCCCGCTCCCAGTCGTCGTTCCAGACGCCTTGCTCCTCAAAGAAGTCTGCAACCCCCGGATGAACAGGGACGCCCTCAAGAACAGCGTCGGTCATCGACTCGGCCGTATGATCAAGCGCCGTTGGATCGGACTCGCGAATTGTGTCGTCGTGTTCAAGTGCCAGACGGGCCATTTCGTAGGTCGCATCTGCGGAGATACTGTCACCGAAGGCCCACTGCGCGGAGAGTGCCCAACTGTCGACTTCGCCATCGTAAACGGTGCCAACATCCTGCTCCCAGCCATACGGTTCAAAGGTCGTATGCGTCGCGCCGGGATGATCCTGAATCACCTGACGGAACTCCTCATCAGTCTCCACGGCATAGATGCCACCACCGCTTCGAGCGTCAACTTCCTGTACCCAGCCACTGAGTTGCACACCATTGGCACCGTAGACACATAACGCATCAACATTTCCTTCCTCAACCGCACCGGGAACGTCGCTGGTCCCGAGATTTGTGATCTCGTTTGGCTCCCACATACCAGCATTTTTGAGAATTGCCTCGGTCAACAGCCGTGTTCCAAAGCCCGGCTGAATCGGGTAGATTGTATGGCCACCGTCGCGGATATCCTGTACCGTCTCGATGCCACTGCCCTCAAGCGCAACCCAGTAGATTTCCAGAGACGTAAAGACAAAGCCCTGCATTGGCAGGTCATCAACCGGGTTATCAGCGAAGTCGCCCGTGGAATCACGAGCTTGAGACAGCGAATTGTTGTCGACCCCCATCGCCGGGATATTTCCATTGTCGTATTCTCGGAGGTTGGCCGTCCATCCATCAGTCACCTGCGGCGAAATCTGGATTCCATCGGCATGCTCATTTGCGGCACGAGCATATGCCTGTGCCGCAGCCATCGTTGAGCTGTTCTGCGATGTCGAGCCAATAGTAATAGTTTCTGTTCCGCCATCGCCATCACCGCCAGAACACCCGGCGAGTCCAGCGACACCAATTGCGCTAGCTGCCTTTAGTACGTCACGCCGGTCAAACCGTGTATCTGACATGGTCATTAATCGGTGATTAATTGTAGGTACAAATAGCTACTTGTTTCGTTATCATCAAACATATGAATAGTTGGGATCCGGTAATGACAAACTTTTCAACACAGATCATGACAGCAGTACGAGTTACATTGTCGCTATCGGTTGTGGTCCACTACAATTCGGATTTTGAACGCTATTTAGCCGATATCCATGTGATCTGTAACTGATTATTTATTAGACTGATTTAGTGTATTAATTGTTTCACGGACCTGGTATTAAATATCAAAAACGATCATGCAAGTTTACTGAGTGGGCGTTATCCCTCTATCGTATTGTTTAATATTGGGTGTTCTCCCCTTTTTTCCTGATCCTGATGCGTGTCCTGTGCCGCGCACGCAAGCGAGGACACACAGACTGTTAATCGAGTGGCTTGGACGCCTCGGATGTGATCTTCTGTGATTGTTCAATTGGTGCTGGTGTACGGTAAACAATCCATACCAGCATTGCTGCAGCAAGCCCAGCAGCAGCGAGCACCGTCCATCCAGCCCAGTACCCGATCATATCGACCGCCAGGCCAAACAGCGGTGGCATCACAAGTCCACCGGTTGTCAGGGCTACCTGTCCACCGGCTGTCGCCGCTCCAATCTCATCGGCAGGAACTAACGCCCCGAGACAGGCATAATACACACCTGTATTCCCAAGCGCAAAGATCCCGAGCCCGCCGAATGCGATCACAGCGCCCAGCACGGAATTGGCACCGATAACAGCCCAAAACAGGACCGTTCCAACAAGTAATTGCCCAAGTAAGACCGCCGCCGTTCGGCGACGCTGGATTCCAGGAAGTCGATCGCACAGCCATCCAAACCCGATGCGTCCGATACTTGCGGTCACTTGGAGCAGGGCCAGCACAATGCCACCAACGGCGACCGAAGCACCGCTAATCGACTCATTAACATACAGTACCGTATATGCGGTTGTAGTAAAGATTGCTGCTCCGATGAAGAATCCGGCAACAACAAGCAGGACATACGGTGTGTTCCGTGATAATGACCGAAAACTGGGTAATGTTGAAGTGTTGGTGCCCGATGCCGCGGGATACAGAACCCAGAAGGCGGCAGCAAAGGCGGCAGCAACTCCAGCACCAATATAAAAGCTGGCCTGCCAGAACGCAACGCCTGCGACTCCAGTCACAAGTAGTGCGCTCAGACCACTTCCAGCTGTTACCCCCACCTGTTTGATACCAAGCGCAAGGTTCCGACGGGCTTCGGCGATCCGATCGAAAATCGCTTTATTGGTCCCTGGCATCGCCGTGCCATAGAGTACGCCAACGACAAAGACCGTTCCAAGCACCGACAGATATGACCATGAGACCGCGACGCCGGTCGCCCCAGCGGCAAGTCCAAACAACCCGATCGTGAGGATCCGGCGTTCACCAAACCGATCGGTTGCGGCCCCAATTGGTAGCAGTGATACTGCATAGCCAAGTGAGAGAAAGGTTATGATAAGGCCAACAAGAAACCGTGATAACCCGAATTCATTGCGGAAAAACGGGGTAGCCGCAAAAATCGCATAGTAGATGAGACTGGCCGTCACCTGCCAGAGGGTGACCAGTCCAATGAGCCGCCACTGTGTCTGCCTCATTGGTACCTGTTCCAAACCCAATTCATCGGTACACGTCTTCCCGGCGTGAGTGCCATCGAGTACGTCCTGATGCGGTCATCTATATTCAATGGGTGTTCCACAGTTCGGTCAACACGGACTCTCGTCCTCCCGGATTTCGGACCGCAATCTTGTACCTCTCACCGCTATTTGGAACTTCCTGCCAACCGCTTTGAATGCTATGGGTTGCTGATGATATCCGGTCTGTTTTACATACAGAACTTCTATCCATTCTCTAGTTTGTAGTCGGTAACAGTCACATATACTGTCTGTGAACTCCCACTCTCTGGCGATGCTCCTGGCACCCGTACCGCATCGACTGCATCCGGATCAGCATCAACCTCGGAATTGCTCCCTGTATAGACGGCCCCGACCACTGTCATCTGAATATCGAAGTCATGATTCGAGTCTGATGCATACAGTATTCCGGTGAAATTCTCATCCGACTCGATATCGACATCTTCCTGTCCGGCTAAATAAATTTCAAAGAGTCCGGGGCGCTCGGGTGGTACTGTCTGTACGGCTCCGTCATCGCTTCCGACGGTTACCGAGGACTGATCAACGTATAATGACACCGAATTTCCGGTCCCGCGATCGTCGATGATAACCGTGCCATCAAGTGCAATATCATCGTTTTCATCATACCAAAGCTCAATCGGGCCATCGCTTGTGTCTAATCTGAGAGTGCCCTCATCAATAGATAACGCGCTAAGATCGTACGTTCCAGCTGTAAGCGTCCGTGTCGTGTCCTCGGAGTCCAGATGTATCGACTCAGCATCCGCTGGCATCTCCGGGATCGTGATCTCACGGGAGGGCCCCTCGGGAACTGGCTGTGGATCCGGCACCGAATCCACCTCAGTAATGGTCACACCGGGACAGTCAATATTCCCGTTTTTGCGATCAATATAGACGGCCCCAGAGACCGTCGTTTGTTCACAGGAGAGGTCCTTATTTTTAAGTGTCAAATAGACGTCTCCTTCGACTGTTGTTGAGTCAAAATCGATATCATTGCCTCCCGCAGCACGGGCGTATACCGTCCCCTCGACAGTTCCGCCGTCATATGACAGCCCCTCATGTACATGGACATCTCCGGAAACACTTGTTGCTTCAAAATCACCGAATCCCCCGATTCGAACGTCGCCGGCGATGTCCGTCTCGTCAAGATCACTGGCGTCACCCGCTAATGTGTCTCCATCGATGGTGGCCTCATCCAATGCTAACTCGCCGAAGGTGAGGATATTATCATTAATGCGCCCGGATTCAAGATCTAAGCTACTGCCGGCAGTTACGGCTCGTCCAAGACTTGCCCCCGGTGTCAGTGTGATCGTTACTGATTCTGTGTGGGGATCAATTGCAACCGCTCCTGGAGACACTCGTTGGCGGTAATATGCGGCTAAGGCCCCATACCACGGTGTTTGGAAGGTAATGGTGACCGTACCGTTAGTTGCCGTCGTTGTTGTTGTCGAGTCACGGGTCACCGCCAAGCTAGCATCCGAACGATGAAGTGTACTACTGTTAAGTGTTGTTACATCGTAGCTATCAATATCAATTGATCCGCCGCTGATGCTCACTGTCGGCGGTGTCTGCACAGTCGCAAAGTTACTATCAGGTGAGACACGGATAATTCCCCCGTACGCGAACACATACCGGTAGTCATCCGTTTCAGCAATCAACGCCCCATGTGTCTGATTGTATACCGTCTGTCCGGTCTCATCGGTCACAATAATCCGGTTGGTCTCAGGCGCCACAACTGACTGGGAGACGGTGTGCCCAGACGGGGTCAGTGTCGTATCTGCCTGCCGAGTTGTCTCAACCAGTGTGTCTTGAAACTGAGTCAGTTCCTGTTCAGTTTGCGTTGTTTCGAGAGTTGATTCGGCATTATCAATTACACTGCTTCCCACAATGGCAAGGGCAGTTGCACTTGTTGCTACCAATCCAATAAGCAGTAGTTAGCCAACGACCGGGGCTACAGCAC
>JBEQBL010000038.1:0-11629 GCA_041639835.1 Salinarchaeum sp. | reverse complement strand
CGGGGCATTGCGTGGACTGATACCCTCCAGGGGGCCTTTATGATCGTGGCCGTCTGGACAGCGCTGCTCTGGGTGCTTGGCACAGCTGATGGGGTTGGCGCAATTAATGCCGGCTTAGCCGCTAAATCCCCGGAATTCTTCGCTCTTGGCAGTGACTTCTATACACCATCAACAATGCTTACCCTGGCGATTTCGATTGCCTTTGGGGTTGCCATGTTCCCGCAGGTCAATCAACGGTTTTTCACCGCCGGTTCTAAGACCGTACTCAAACGGTCCTTTGCGCTATGGCCCGTACTGGTATTGCTGCTGTTTGTCCCTGCATTCTTACTTGGTACGTGGGCCCGTGGGCTAGGGATCGACGCTGACATCGCCGGTGGTGAGCATGCCCTTCCGATTCTGCTTGCGGAGTTAACTCCTGGCTGGTTTGCGGCGATTGTTATTGCCGGTGCCTTAGCGGCAATGATGTCTTCATCGGATTCGATGCTGCTCTCCGGTTCGTCATACTTCACCCGAGATATCTATCGTCCATTAGTAACCGAAACCACCACCGACAGTCGGGCAAATGACCAACATGAAGCATGGGTCGGCCGCGCCGGTGTGGTGGTCTTTGCGCTGGCAGCGCTGGCTGCTAGCCTCCTCGTTGATACCGGTGGGACTAACGGTGCTGTTGGTGCCATCTTGGTTGATATCGGTGACTTGGCCTTTGGCGGATTTGCCCAGCTTTCACTTCCGGTTATCGTTGCCCTGTACTGGCGTGGGACGACCCGTGATGGTATCCTTGCCGGGATGGTGGTACCACAAGTGGTCTATGTTGCGTTTAATTTCCTTGCCCCACGCACTCTTTCGGTCCCGGTTATCGAGAGTATCTCTGTCTTTGCCACAACATATCATGGGTGGGGGATTTCCATTTACTGTATGCTTATTGGGCTGTTCACAACACTGGCTGTGTCAGCGATCACAACAGCTGCGGCCGACGAAGAGACCGCTCTGTACTTCGATTCGCTTTCTGCCGACTAACATCTGTGAGCATGACCGCACCGATATCGGGTCGGTGGCCGTGGGTCAGAAGATCCGCCGACGCCCGGACGGGTTGTCCGTCTGCGTGGTTGTCCGTGCTTGGGTCCCCAGTTCCCCAACACATGCCCGACAAAATCGATAATCAGCTTCGTTTGCCGTTCCACAGTGTGGACACTCAACAATATCATCAGCCTCAAGTGGCGACACTGACGATTCCGCTGGGAGGGCTGTTTGTGGCTGTGGGTTGTGTTGAGTCACATTGCCACGATAATGCTGGAACAGATAGTATCCGATGATAAGATGCGCAACTACAACCCCCCCGAGGTACGCATACATCGTCGGATCCATGTTTGCACCCAGCTCTAGTGGCATGCTATTTGTTCTCTTGTAGTGCTGGAAACTTGAAACTTCTCCAGCTACTGCTGGGTGCTTTGTTACTCACCGGCTTGTCCCCTGCACCCGCTGACGGTGGGATTTTGACCCCCCCGCCCAAATCCAGTAATACGCATGTTTGGGCAGACACTCCTCATCGTCATGTTTGCACTCTCCGTGCTATTTGGTGTCGTCGGCGTCTCAGCAGTCCTTCTGTACCTGTGGTTTGCCGATTCATCTGTGAACGCGGATGCAGAGGAGCTATGACCTCCAACTGGGTGGCTGTTGGTGTTGACTGGGCCAATGGCCACTGGGTGGCCGTTGGGTATGATGCCACCGGCTGTCCCACCGTCCGACTCTATGACTCAATGACAGCACTCTGGGAGGCGTGTGCGTCGACACAGCCACGTATTCTCGTTGACATGCCGATTGGGCTCTGCGATGCCGCCAGCGCGGCTACCAATGGCTGTCGGACAACTGATGGTGAGCAATCGCGTCTTTGTGATGACTTGGCGCGTGCTATCCTTGGCCCTCGCTCTGCATCCATTTTTACCCCTCCCTGTCGCGAGGCTGTCGTAGGGCTTACTGAAGGCGATCTGTCATATGCGGAGGCTTCTACGCTCAACCAATCACACACCGGTAAGGGACTTATGCGACAGGCCGCCCATATCGCCCCCGGTATCCGAGACGTTGAGCAGGTGCTTGATACATGGCCTGACGCCCGCACTCAACTGATTGAAAGCCACCCGGAAGTCTGCTTTCGCGCCCTGGCAGCACAGCCACTTCAATACAGCAAACGGACCGCTGCGGGGGCTGCCAAGCGACTTACGATCCTTGAAGACGGCCCAGGCCCGTACACTACGGGACAGTGGCGCTCACTTGCCAGTACACTTTCATCCGAGGTGGCAGTTGACGATCTGCTTGATGCTATTGTCCTTGCAGTCACGGCCATGGCTCCGCCGAAGGAATTTCAGACGTTACCCGCTGACCCCCCCTCCGACGCGCAGGGACTGCCAATGCAGATTGCTTATCGCCGCAAACAGCCGTTTGATCCAACACAGCCTGAGTGACTGTCTTTGTGGGCACACAGACTGTCAACCGTAATTAATGAGACTCCTTACCGACGTTCTAGTTCCCGCTCTGTCGACTCGTCTTTCCAGGCATCGGCTCGGCCGTCGCTCTCGTCAAGTATGTCCTCAAGACGGCGTTCAAATTCAATATCCGAAAGCTCCCCATTTGCATACCGACGCTTGATTGCGGTTAGCTCATCCTCAACTGTCTTGTCGTCAGTTGATTGGCTATCGGTACGCTCCTGTGACGACCCCGCATACTCCTCCCGCAACAACACGCCGACATACCCGCCAAGGAAGCCCCCGCCAATAAAATAGACTCCGCCAGTCAGTACCAGAGCAAAGAGCAGTGCAGAAACCAGCCGCACGCTGAGAATCGCAAACGCAACCAGCCCGAACAGGACAAGAGGAATAAGCACAAGGGATGCAATCACTCCCGTCAGCCCCCCGAGTTTTGCCCCCTCTCGTGGTGTTGTCCCAGCGACCCAGCCCGCAAATCCCCCGCCAAGTACGGGAGAAAATGGAATTGCAGACCCAACAAGTGTAATCACCGTTCCCAGGCCGATGGCTGGAAGCCGATCCCTGCTCATACACTAATTTCGACTGCCGGACAATTCAGTCTGTTCGTTATGTTTCGGGTGGTGTAACAGATGACATCCTGCCTGTGATTTCTATGGCCTCACTCAAGTGTGAAATACAACGTACCCCAAGGAGGGGCCCCACGAACAAAGATAGTCTCACGCGTCCGGTTGTGCTGCCTCGAAAAGGTTTTACTACATGTTTACTACTACCATAGTGTACCCGGAAAGACCCCATTGCGCCGCCCTGCTTTGGGGTGTGTAGTTCAGCTTGGCAGAACACTCACGTGATCAATCACACATACGGGAGGTATGAGTTCGCGCGACATATCTCATCTTTTGTTATGCCACCTGTGATCTCACGTGAGAGGCCCAAGGTTCGAATCCTTGCGCACCCACTTGACGGTTGTTGATACCAGACCGGCAATCACCAGTGACTTTCCTTCGGGGCCTTTCCTTATCGGATAATGACCGTTCACGCCGCATTATGCACATCAGAGGCTGCGCTTGATCGCGCCTTTGAGATCCGTAATACCGTCTTTGTCGATGAGCAGGGGGTTCCGGAACAACTTGAATACGACGGGAACGATGAAACAGCCATTCATGCGCTTGGATATCATGATGACCGTGCTGTCGGCACTGCTCGGCTCCGTCGTCCGGACCGCTCAACAGCAAAAATTGAGCGTGTCGCCGTGTGTCCTGCAGCGCGTCAGCGTGGAGTTGGCACCGCATTAATGCGGTTGTGTGAAGCTGTCGCAGCGACACTTGGCTGCTCAACGGTGCTCATTCATGCGCAGCGTCAGGTGGCTGAGTTTTACCGGACGCTTGGGTATCAGCAGGTCGGCACCCCCTTTGAGGAGGCGTCAATCCCGCATATCAAGATGCGAAAATCGCTTGCTGATGGCGGCCCGACGGTCGCACATCAGGATCTTGACTCCGTTCTCTATGCCAAGGCGGTGTCACGTAGTTAACGAACCAGCGGATGGTATCTACCTGGCCCCTTCGAATTGCTTTTCTTCACTGCCCTGGTCTGATAATATAATGGGTGACTTTGGACAGCATTTCCGTGCTGGCCTGTTTACGGCGGCAATTGCAACGGTGATTACTCTTAGCTATGGCGTTGGACGGGGACTGTCCGTCTCATGGTTGGTCATTACTGCCAGTGGGGTCTTTCTTTCGCTGTTGGTTGGCTCAGTAATTCCGGATATTGATGTTCACTCCTCAATCCCACGGCGATACTTTGGACAGGTGTTATTATTCGCTGGCGTTGGTGTTGCTGGCCTGTTTGCGATTGGGAATCCAACTCTTGCGCAGTCACTTGGCCGGCAGACTGCGGCGCTCGTTGGTCTTGATAGCACTGGTGGAACCGTTTCTGTCGAGTTCATTGGCGGTGGCCTCCTTCTCGTCAGCGGACTGGTGGCTGCCAAACTCATCGGTTACGGCATTGATACCATCACAACTCATCGTGGGTTTGTCCACTCGATTGGATTTGCTGTTCTATACGGCGCCGCTGTGTTTGCGGCGGCAACGCAGATTCCTCCCGTTGAACTGCTTGCTGCTGGTATAATTGGTGGTGCAGGGACTGCTGGTGTTCTTGTCCACACTCGCGTTGTTGATCGATAGGTGCCGGTTTTTGTGTGTTAGTCGCCGCCGGCTGCGATCAGCTCAAGCGTGTTGACAACCGTATGTGCCACAACGACAAGCAGTAATGAGTTCGTGCTCACAAATAGGATTCCAAGTGCAAGTCCTAACAACCCGGTTACGACAATTCCACCGGCTCCCTGCAGAGCATGCCCAACTGCGAAGGCCACCGTTGCTGGGATAATGAAGAGCCACTCGGTGATGCCAGTGCCTGCAGCAAGGCCACCAATCAGTGCCGCGCGGAACAGCATCTCCTCGGCTACCGCGATAATCGGAAATGCAATGCCGATAACCAGTCCCCAGCCATACCAGTGATCCGGCACTAGTAGTTGCTCAAGACGGTCATCGTAGGTGATCCCTGCGTGTTTCAGTGCCCGCACTACCACCTCGGCTCCACCATACAGGCCGCCTCCAGTTATAACGCCCCCGACGATCGCGCGACCAAGCGATAGGTTGCCAACCCCTAATGGCTCAAGTGGAATCTGTGTCCACCAGACGGCCCCAATCAGCACCGCAAGTATCGCGCCGTGTGTCAGTACAATATTGCCAACGATTGCGATCGTTGAAAGCTCAGTCATTGCAGGTCGGTTGGCTGTGTGTGTTGACTCCGCTGCTGGTGTGGCCGTGTCATCAGCCTCCTCAATTGGGTGTATCCGATTATCGGGAAGGGCAACTGGATCTGCTTGTTCTCGTTGTGGCTTCTCCGGCGGTTGCCGTGGCGTTTCTGTGGCCACTGACTCACGGAGTTTGGTCGCTGTCATACGAGCGAGCACAACGACAATGCCGGTTAGTATGAGTGCAATCAGTATGAACCCGGTCCAGTTCGACACGGGAAATCACAACCCGGCGGTCAAAAAATATGCCTCGGTTTCGTGTTGGCTCCTATTGTGGGCTTGGTGAGCCAGAGCTTCGACCCACTTGCCGATCAAGTGCTGAGCCGGTGATACTCTTCAGTCGGTCGACAAGCCCGTCTTTCTCGGTTTCGCCATCAAGTGCTACATCGAGGACTTCGCTGATATGCCGCACTGGCACAACATCAATCATCTCCTCGTATTCGTCCTCAATCATCACATCTTGCATGTTTGCCTCCGGAATGATCACCGTATCCATCCCGGATTTGGCAGCTGCCTCAATTTTGTGTGTGACGCCACCGACCGGAAGCACATCGCCACGAACTGACAGCGAGCCGGTCATCGCAAGATCCTGTCGCACCGGCATCCCCTCTAAGGCAGAGATTACTGCCGTAGCCACAGTAATTGAGGCTGAGTCGCCGTCAACTCCTTGCTGGCCCGTCTGCACGAACTGAATGTGTACGTCCTTCTCGGAGAGGTCCTCATCGGAGAACTTCTTGATGATTGCTGAGACGTTGGAAACTGCCTCCTGGGCCATTTCCTTGAGTTGTCCAGTTGCAATCGTCTCTCCGGGGCCTTGGGCGGGCGTGACCTCTGCCATCACAGGCAGCACAATTCCTGAGTCACCACCCATGACTGCAAGGCCGTTAACACGTCCGACAACACTCCCTTCGGAGACGCGGAGTTCGTAGTCCTTCCGCCGCTCGATGATCTCATCAGCCAGCTGCTGTTCAATTGACCGGGAGCGGTTTTTGGCCTTTAGCACATCATCACGACGCACGATTTCCTCACCCTCCGCGCGAGCAATGTCACCCGCAACGCGAACAAGTCCACCAAGGTCCCGCAGTTTTAGGGTCAACTGCCCCTTTCGGCCGGCCCGACGCTTGGCTTCAAGAATCACTTCCTCGGCTGCTTCTCGGGAGAAATGCGGCAGTCGCCCGTCTTTCTCGACTTCTTGGGCAACAAAGCGGGCGTACTTCCGTCGCATATCGGGCGTGTCATCAATGGTGTCATCCATGTAGACTTCATACCCGTAGCCTTTGATCCGTGATCGCAGGGCCGGATGCATGTTCTCCATGGCGTCCATGTTTCCGGCAGCAACCATGACAAAATCACATGGCACCGGTTCGGTCTGGACCATGGCACCGGAAGAGCGCTCGCTTTGTCCGGTAATGGAGAATTCTCCTTCTTGGATGGCGGTCATCAGCTTTTGCTGACTCCGGACCTCCAAGGTGTTAATCTCGTCAACATAGAGTACGCCTTTGTTGGCCTTATGAATTGCACCTGGCTCAACACGGTCGTGACTCGGCGTCTCCATGCCTCCGGACTGGAAGGGATCGTGTCGCACATCCCCCAGCAACGCCCCAGCGTGGGCCCCCGTTGCATCCTCAAATGGCGCCGCCTGCTGGTCGGCATTGTCAACAATCATGTTGGGGATCATCGCGTCCGAACTGCGTTGGGTATAGCGGAACAGGAAGTAGACAACAACAGCTGCGATAATCCCAAGCAGGATACTGGCTGCCGTTAACAGCGTGTATCCAAGGATGATTGCCACGATAATCAGCATCAGGAACATGCGCATCTGATTGCGCTTGTTGGCCTCCTCCTTGTGAGCCTCGACGATTTGGTTTCCTTTACCCGCTGGTACCGTTCGCACCTTGGGCTCGTTGCCGTCGTCGGGGTTATGATAGACCAACACGTCCTGCAGTTCTTCTTTCGGCAGCAACTGGCTCATCGCCTTTGCAAGCATTGACTTGCCAGTTCCTGGCGACCCGATCATCATTACGTGCCGGCGTTGCTTCGCCGCCTTGACAACGATATCCCGAGCTTGATCCTGTCCAATAACCTGATCAACCAATCGATCCGGAATCGGAATCTCGGAGGTGCTTTCAATATCAAGCCCACCAAGTAGATCGTCCTCGGTCTCGGGATCAAAATCGTCCCTAATCAGTCGGTCAGGGACTTCCTGTCCAAGTTCCGTCTCATCGAGATTTGGCGGGTCCTCAGGCTGTTCTTCTGGATCCGGAGCATCGAAAATTGAGTCCTCATCCCCCGGCTTTGGTGCGTCCTTTGCGGCGCCGGTATGGAACAGTCCTGACCGCTGTGGCCCTGCCTCGGACTCTTCGTCCTCCTCGTTTTCGTCCGCTGCCTGCCCCGGTGGCTGGTCAGGCTCGGCGGTCTCCTGCTGACCAACCTCGGAGTCCGCCCCCTCAGGAGCTGGCTCATCGGACGGCGTCTCTTTCGTTTCTGTGTCTTCGCTCATGAATGATTGAAGTATACGAAATGAAGGGAGCGCGATTGATATACTTTCCCCCGCAGGAGAATCCCCGCGGGGTGGTTAAATCGGCCGTATGAGACGCTCTAACTGTAGAATCTTATATGCGTACAGACACGCCACACTTATAAATCTCCCATTGATCAACCTGCATATGACTCGCGGATTCTATGTCGGCCGGTTTCAGCCCTACCATGGCGGTCATCACGGCGTAATCAGGAAGATTGCCGAGTCCGTTGATGAACTTGTTATCGGCATTGGAAGTGCTGACAAGTCACATACACGTCGGAACCCCTTTACTGCCGGTGAGCGCCATGTTATGATCACCCGTGCGGTTGAATCGGTTGATCTAACCGTCTATGTTGTTCCAATTGAGGACATTGACCGTAATGCCCTGTGGGTTAGCCACGTCACGAGTCTGTGTCCTCCGTTTGATACGGTCATTTCACGGAATCCACTTGTTATTCAACTGTTTCAGGATGCCGACTATGAGGTTCGACGCGGGCCGATCTTTGACCGCGAGCAGTATGAGGGGACCCAGATCCGTGAACGGATTATCAACGACGAGTCGTGGGAACATCTTGTTCCTGACCCCACAGTCAAGACAATTCATGAGGTCGGGGGCGTCAGCCGACTCAAACAGGTGGTCGAAAGCGACTCAATCAATGGTTAGCTAAAAACTATACCGCTCCGGCCGCGACGGTCACTACTGTGATTACACTCGCCTCTGATTTCGGGGCCCCATACCCGGCCGCGATGCGTGGTGTTATTCTTGACCGAACTGACGAGGCTGCCACACTTGTCGATCTGACCCATACTTTGCCCCGACAGGATGTGCGTACCGCCGCCTTCTGGCTTCAAGAGCTCATCCCCTGGTATCCACCGGCCGTCCATTGTGCTGTTATTGACCCGGGAGTTGGAACTGACCGATCAGCCATCGCTTTTCGTGTCGGGGATCATGCCTTGGTTGGCCCTGATAATGGACTGCTTGTACCCGCTGCTCACCGGCTTAATGGCACCATTGAGGCGTTTGAGATTATCAATATTGATCCGGCCAGCAGCACATTTCATGGCCGTGATATCTTTGCTCCGGTCGCCGCCGATATCGATACTGTTGGCGTTGATGCAATGTCAACGCTTGAGACGCTCAGTGCAACACAGTCCTTTGTTGATCTTACACTCCCGGAGCCAACGATTAACGCATCTGCGGATGCAGCCACCGGTGAGATTCTTGCTATCGATGACTTCGGGAATGCCATTACTAATGTGCCTGGTGATGCACTCAACACCCCGGCACAACTCGCTGTTGAGGGGATGACAGTTCCGTTTGTTGATAGCTTTGCACACGTTGCTCCCGGACAAGCACTCGTTACCGTTGGAAGTCATGGCAATCTTGAATTAGCCGTAAATCAGGGTCGCGGTGCTGACGCCTTTGAGGTTGCCGTTGGTGATACCGTGACTATCGAAGCGCGAGAAGAGTAAGACGACCCCGTTACGGGATCAGAACACGCGTCTGATTTTATTGTCTGGGAGCGTTATTCAGCCGAAATGACGTCGTCGATACGGACGATCATTGTTGCCGCCTCGGTGGCTGACTCAACAGCCTCGTGTTTGACTGCAGCCGGATCCAAAACACCGTGCTCGACTGGGTCATCAACCGTTGCCGTTCGGCCCTTAGCGATCAGTCCGGCACGACCACTGGCATCGTGTTCTGAACGGAGATCGACCAGCGTATCGATCGGATCAGCGCCGGCATTTTCCGCAAGCGTCCGTGGGATCGCATCAATCGCATCGGCAAAGGCCCGTACAGACAGTTGCTTGCGTCCTTCAACAGAGTCAGCCTCGGACCGAATCCGGTCAGCAATGGCAATCTCGGCGGCTCCGGCCCCCGGAACGACAGCATCCGTCTCGACGGTTGCGGACACAACATCAAGCGCGTCCTGAATCGCTCGCTCAACCTCGTTGACAACGTGCTCGGTTCCGCCACGAACAAACACTGTCACGGCGTTGGCCGCTGCACCGCCCTCGATAAAGGCCAACTCATCCTCATCGAAGGTTTCTGTGTGTACCTCTTCAACATAACCGAGGTCGTCCTCCTCGATGTCATCAAGATCGCCAACGCGTGTCGCACCGGTTGCGTTTGCGACGGAAGTCATATCCGAACCGGATAGGTCACCAAAGACAAGCACGCCATCCCGAGCGAGATATGAGGCAACACGGTCATCGATGTCCTCGCTTGTGAAGACAACATCGGCGTCAAGGTCGGTGATTACCTCCGCATATTCCTGCAGTTCACGCTCTTCGGACTCCATAGCGGCGGTAAGTTGATCAACACTCTCAACGCTGTATTCAGCATCAACATCGCCGCTGGTAACGCTAAGTTCGACATCCAATGCTGCAACATCAGCATCGGAAACACTAGCCGGCATGGCACTGTTCTCGGCTTCCTCATCGAGAATGATTCCTTCAACAAGTTCCGTGGCTGCCGAGGACGCACCGGCCTGTGACTGGACGGTAATGTTGTCTCGGTTCGCATTGGTCCCCTCGCGGACCGTGCTTACTGCATTGACAACAACTTCGGCAAGCCGATCGGCAGTTACTCCACCAGTGCCCTTTCCGGTCATTGACGAGCGGGCGACATTCAGCAGCGTGTCGTCGTCAATTTCGGTATCCAGTGCCAGCTCCTCGATGGCCTCGGCGGCAATTGCCGCAGCTGCGTGATACCCTTCGACGATGGTGGTCGGATGCACATCGTCTTCAAACAGTTCCTCGGCTTGGTCAAGCAGTCGGCCGGTCAAAATTGCGGCAGTCGTTGTACCGTCGCCGATTTCCTCCTCTTGGGTTTCGGCGACCTCAACGATCATATCCGCTGCCGGATGTTCGATGTCCATCTCGTCGAGAATTGTTGCACCATCGTTTGTGATAACAACATCCCCGTCGTCGGATACCAGCATTTTGTCCATCCCTCGGGGACCAAGTGTCGTCCGAACGGCCTCGCTGACCGCCTTCCCGGCAGCAATATTGGACTGTCGAGCGTCCCGACCGGATGTGCGTTCACTGTCCTCGTTAAGAATAAGCATAGGCTGCTCGCCCAGGCGCCGCTGTGCGGATTCTGATTCAGACATGATTGTCTACTCGATAGTACTACAGCGGTTCAATATAAATCTTGCTAGCCACTCCGACTTCGGTGACTTATGACACCCTCTATGGTGGCTTATCCGATCGATGACTCAAAATAGCTCCGATGGTATATACCAACTCGATGCTTGAACTCGAGCATCGGTTTCGGGTCGTGGATGTCCACGCATATTTGCCAGTGTCCGATGCCACTGACGGCCTTCCCGACATGTCCCCGGACCGACTCGAGCGCGAGCTTCAACAAGCTGGCATCGTGCATGCCGTTGTTACCACCCCATACCGTCCTGACGGCGGGTATCTCCGTGCGAACAATACTGTTGCCCGGCAAAGTGTTGATCGTCCACTCGTGGCCTTTGCCCGGATCGCCGGCCCGGCTGATGTCAGCGGCGGCGCAACCGGTCGCATTCGTACAGTCATTAGTACACATCGGCATACGCACACAACACCTGATGACATCCGCCAGTATGCGTATGATGACCGATTTTATGGCTTTGCACTCGACCCGGCCCGGGATGGACTCCCAGACAAGGCAATGCTTGATGCCCTTGAGGATGCCGCGTCGCCTGTTTTAATCCGCGGGGGTGAAGAGTTCCCGCCTGGGCGTATTGCCGAGACGCTTTTCGGCCGGTCTTTTCCGCTTATTATTGCTCATTTTGGTGGCTATCCGCTTAACAGTTGTTGGTAATA